>NZ_JBNHGE010000006.1:0-115124 GCF_059090935.1 Arthrobacter sp. Y3223166
CCGGCGGTGCCCGGGTGTTCGGCGCGCAGGCCGCGCTGTGGGCACCGCTGTGGGTGCTGGAGCGGGCCGTGACCTCATGGCTCGCCGTGGGCTGGCGCTTGGCGGGCGGCGTGCCGTATTCCGGCCGACGGCTGCGGAGCGCGGCCAGCAGCCCGGCATCACTGCAGCGGCGGTTCAGCCACTTCAACGCTTCGATAGGAGAAATGTATGACGAGCCAGGAACCGACCGAGATCGTCGTCTGCCCCGACGGGCCGCTGCTGGTGCGCGGTGACTTTGACCTTGTGGACGGCGACGGCGAGGCGGTGCCCCGTACGCGGGAGACGGTCGCCCTGTGCCGCTGCGGCGCGTCGGGCATCAAACCGTACTGCGACGGAACGCACAAGCTGATCGCGGCGAGGCGGAAGGCCGCGCAGTAGCGCGGTCGTGCGGCGCCGTAACGCGGTGGTGCGGCACCGCCGCTGAGGGGGCGTAATGCCTGACGAAGTCAACGACGACGCCGACGCGCCGTCCCGGCCGGTCGACGGTCCGCGCGAAGAGCGCTTCCTGGGCGGGCGGGACCTGACCCGGTGGAACACGCCACCGGGCAGGTTTTTGGCACGCGGGATGCACCGCCTCAGCAGCATCCTGGGTCCACACGCCGCGTTGATCCTCACGCTGGCCGCCGGGGCGCTGGTCGCCGTGCTGCTCACCGTCGCGTCGACCGAGATCTACGAGGCGGTGACCGACGAAGACGGCGTTGCCGAATTCGATCAGCCGGTCCTGGACGCTGCACAAACCGTCCGGTCACCCTGGCTCAATACGGCGGTGACCGCGTTCACGAACATCGGCGGGCCCATCGGCATGCCGATCCTCGCGTTGCTGGTCATGGGTATCCTGACCTTCCGCCGGCGGTCCTGGACACCGGCCATCCTGATCACCACCGCCGCCGCCGGGTCGCTGTTAATGACGGTTGCCGCCAAGCAGTTTATCGGACGGGCCCGGCCGCCGCTGCGGGAGGCGGTGCCGCCGTTCGAATATTCGGCGTCCTTTCCCAGCGGGCACTCCCTCAACGCGGTCGTCATCGCCGGCGTGGTGGCCTACCTGCTCATCCTGCGCCAGGCCAAGCGGCGGTCGAAGATCCTCACCGTCGGCGCCGCTGCCCTGTTCGCGGTGGCCATGGGATTGAGCAGGGTCTTTCTGGGCCACCACTGGTTCACCGATGTCCTGGTCGCCTGGACCCTCGGTGCCGCGTGGCTGGTGCTGGTCATCACCGCCCACCGCCTCTACCTGACCGTTTGGCACCGCGGGGGTGCACGGGGTCCCGCCCAGAGGAGATCCCCGCCGGCGGCACCCTAGGGCGGCACCCTGGGCAGATGCCCTCAGGCGGGTTCGACCGGGACACCTGCACGGTTGCCGAGCACCCCGCCGGCGAGTGGGCGCGGATAGTCTGGAAGTCCCGACGTCCAAGGAGATGCCCATGAGTTCCGTCCTCCCCACCCTGCTCACCAGCACCGGCCTGCTCGGCGGTTTCAAGACCGGCCAGGCGACCAAGAACCGCCCGCTGGCCGGCGCCGTGCTGGCCGCCGCGGGGGCCGGAGCCTTCGCGATGTGGCAGCGCAACGCCGGCACCGGGCGGGCGGCGGCACTGACCGGTGGCTATCTGGCGGCCTTTGGCGTGTCCCATCCGCTGGCCAAGAAGATCGGCGCCTGGCCGGCGGTGTATACGGTGACGGCGGCGACGGCGCTGGCTTCGCTGGTCTTCGGCCGCAAGCGCTGACCGCCACCGGCGCGCGGGCCACCAAGGCTCTATTCCGAAGCCGCGGCTCGGTTCCCCGGCGCCGTGGTTTATTGCGTACGACTGCGCTCGGTTCCCGAACGGTGGTTTATCGCCCGGGCGTCATGCCGCCGGCAGGTCCCAGTACAACCGGCCGGCTTCGGTTCGCGCACCCGCCGCCGGCTCGTGCAATGATTTCTTGCCGCCGGGCAGCAGGTGCACGACCTCGAAGGCGTGCAGCAGCACCAGGACGTCCGAGATGATCCGGCGGTGGCAGCGCCACCACACGCTCTCGCTGCACATGATCGCCACGTCGGCGGCCTCGGCGTCGGTCAGCAGGCGTCCCAGTCCCTTGGCGAATTCCGGGGTGCGGGTGTAGGCGGCATAGGCCCGGAACGCAGCGACTTGCCACCAACTGTCCGGCTCAGGCTCGCCGGCGGGAATCCGCCGTCGGCCGCCCAAGTCTTCTTCCCAGCGGTAGCCGAGGCCCGCGGTCGGAAGCCATTCGGCGAGCGCGTCGCGACCCATGTCCGGATGCTTGCGGCTGCCCGGGAACCGGCGGACATCGACGACCTTCTGCACGCCGGCGCCGTGGAGCAGTTCGGCCAGCTCTTCGGGCGTGCTGGTGCCGTGACCGACCGTGAACAACCGGCGATGTACGTCCTGTGCCATCTGCGAATCCGAATTAACGCGGGGCAGAACCGTTCTTGCGGCTCACGCGGGTGCGGTAGCGCAGCTGGATGATGCGGGCTGCCCCGGCGGCGGCGACAAAGATTCCCCCGGCGACCGACGCCACGAACAGCGCCAGCCCCAGTGCGACTTGCCCCTCGAAGCCGAAATAGCGCAGCAGGACCTGGTCCTGGTTCTGCGCGATGAACACAATCAGCAGCACCAGCAAGAGCAGTGCAACGACCACCGACGTCCAGATCATCCCCAGCCGGGTGCCTTGTTGCCTCGCCTCGCGCCCGTCAAGCGCGTCCCGGCCTGTCCCGCCGGTTTTGGGCCCAAGATCGCCGGATTTGCCCTGCCCGGAGCCACCGGACGGCCCCGCTCCCGATCGGCCGGTGTGGGTACCCCCGGCTTCGGCTCCGTCCCGTCCCGTGCCCTGCGGATTGGAAGTCATTGCTGTCCTGCCTTTCGCCGCGGCGCCTTTTCCCTCAGCGTAGACGATGCATCAGCGCAGCAACACCGGCGTCAAACCGCAAACACGTCGTGCGCCACGACTTCGTGCACTTCGATCTGCCCACCTGGCAACTTCCAGTCATCAGGGGACGGCCTGCCGCACGGCCGCCCATTCAAGGTCCGCTGCCGGCCCTTGCTACTCCGCGAGGTTGCTGCGCAACAACTTGAAAAAGCGCTTCTGGTAGTCCGGCCATTCGTCGCTCACCAGGACGCGTTCAATCCCCTGCCGGACCCACTCGGCGTCCCAGTAGCCCAGCTTCACCAACTGCGGCAGCAGAACCGACAGCTTGCGGTTCTCCCAGGGATTGCCCTCATCGAACTGCATGGCGCTGGCACCTTTGATTCCCGGTACGTGGAACAGTTCCTTGAGCGTCACGTCGATTAATCCCGGCCGCGCCCGCAGGAACTTGAGAAAGTCGATGGCTTCAACCTGCGTCTGGCTCAACAGCAGGAGCATCGCACCTCGGTGCGCCGGGGCCGGCACGAGGCCGTCGCGGACCCAGTCGAACATCGCGTCAATACCGCGGTTGCGGTCCCAGCCTTTGGGATTGCGCAGATAGCGGGCAGCCCATGCCTCGACGAACAGGTCAAGGTGGCCCGGAAACAACACCGGCGGCACGTCGCGCGCAACTTTTAAGTCGGTGTAGGACAGGTCGGCGGACCGCTCGGCGCCGATGCAGGCCATGTGGGCGATGTCCGCGGCGGCCCAATGGTCGGGCTTCAGCAGGCCCTGCCACCACCCGTCCGGCGAGCGCTCGCCGGTCGGCTCTGCCGAGACCACCGTCCGGAACCTCCGGACCATCGACTTCTGGCGCCGCTTTTCGCTGTCCGGCATGGCTGCCGCGTAGCCAAGGACCCCGGCGCGATCACCGGCGCCCAGCAAGTCGAACAGCGGGTTGTCGGCGGCCGGCACCGGCCCGGGATCGGTCATACCGCCAATCTAACCCGGCGGGCCCCGCAGCCCGGCTTTCCGGCATGATCGGCACCTCGGCGGCTCGCTCGCCGGGCATGGCCCGTGGGGCCGGGCCCTGGACCCGCCCCGTTGGTTGTACGTTCCTGCCACCCCATAGGCTGGCATCATGGACTCCCCTATCCAAAGCTATCTCCGCGCCCTGCACGCCGAGCTCGCCGGCCTCAAGGACGGCAAGCCGTACGGCGGGATTCCCGCGATGGCCGGCGCGGACCCGGACAACTTCGCCATCTGCCTGGCCACCGTGGACGGCTATGTGTACGAGGTCGGCGATTCGAACGAAGAGTTCACCATCCAGTCCATATCCAAGCCCTTCACGTACGGGCTCGCGCTCTCCGACCTCGGCCTCGACGCCGTGGACCAGAAGGTGGACGTAGAGCCGTCGGGCAACGCCTTCAACGAGATCTCCCTGGCTCCGGGCACCGGCCGCCCGGCCAACGCGATGATCAATGCCGGGGCACTGACCGCCACCTCCCTGATCAAGGGCAGCGGCGGCAAGACCGGTTTCCGCCGCATCCTCGAGCACTATTCCGCCTTCGCCGGCCGCGACCTGTCGGTCAGCGAACGCACGTTCCAGTCGGAGGCGCGGCACGGCTACCGCAACCGGGCGCTGGCCCACCTGCTGCGCTCCTTCGAGATCATCGAGCAGGATCCGGACCCGGTGGCCGAGGACTACTTCCGGCAGTGCTCGGTGCTCGTCACCTGCCGCGATCTCTCGGTCATGGCGGCCACCCTGGCCAACGGCGGCACCAACCCGCTCACCGGAAAACAGGTGCTGGACCTGGAGGTGGAGGAACGGGTCCTCTCCGTGATGGCTACCTGCGGCATGTACGACGACGCCGGTGCCTGGCTCTCGGACGTGGGCATGCCGGCGAAGTCCGGGGTCGGCGGCGGCCTGCTCGCGGTGCTGCCGGGCCAGTTGGGCCTGGCCGTTTATTCGCCGCCGCTGGACGACCACGGCAGCAGCGTGCGCGGCGTGGCGGCCAGCCGGCGGATCTCGCACGACATGGGGCTGCACTTCGTCCGGGCCGCGCGCACCGGCCGCAACGCCATCCGCGCCAGCTACGACATCACCGACGCCCCGTCCGGGATCCGCCGCAACGACGAGGCCGCCGAGGTGCTGCGCGCCAACGGGCACCGCGCCCGCGTCATCGAGCTGAACGGCGACCTGCTGTTCGCCGGCACGGAATCCATGGTGCGCGAGGTCAGCGACCTGGACGATTCCGTGGAACTCGTCATCCTGGACATGCGCCGGGTGGACGAAACCGCCCCGGTCGCCCTGGACATGCTGGAGCAGCTTCGCGCCTCGCTCGCGGACGCCGGGCGCGAACTGGTGATGATCGACGGCGAGGGCGCCTTGGCCCAGCGGTTCGAGGAATCCGGGCGGCCGGTGCCGTCGTTCGCCACCCGCAGCACCGCCGTCGAATTCGCCGAAAACCGGCTGATCGCCGGATACGGCGATCAGCTCTGTATGCCCGCCACCGTGGATGTGGCCGACTCCCCTGCGCTCAGCCCGCTCGACCGGGAGGACTCCGCCGCGCTCGCGGAGCTGATGGAAGAGCGCAGCTATGACGACGGCGAGCTCATCCGCCGGGTTGGCCAGCGCTTCGCCGGCGTCTATTTCATCCTGTCCGGCCGCGTCACCACCACCTCCACCGGGCCGGAGAACATCAGGGTCAAACTCACCACCCTCAGCGCCGGCATGACGTTCGGCGAAATGGCGCTGGGCAGCGCGGACCGGCAGGAAACCACCGTGCGCGCCGATGGCCCGGTTCGGGTCAAGCTCCTCCCGGCCGAAACCATGAACCGGCTGGAGAGCGAAAACCCGCGCCTCGCCGTCGAGCTCTGGAAAGCCCTGACCCGCGACGCGTACGCACACGTGGACCGCTACATGCGCGAAACGGCCGTGCGCATCCGCGACTGACGGCTCAGAACGGGTACTGCGCGTGCCCGTTCTGCTGGATGGTGATCCAGCGCTCCTCAGTGAACGAATTGATGCCGGCCTGCCCGCCGAACTTTCCGTAGCCCGACTCCTGGATGCCGCCGAACGGGGCCATCGGTTCATCCAGCACCGGCTGGTCGTTAACGTGGCCAATGCCGGTCTTGAGCCGCTGCGCCACCTCGATGCCCTCGGCCAGGTTCTCCGTGATGACACCGGAGGTAAGGCCGTAGTGCGTGTCGTTCGCCAGCCTCACCGCCTGTTCCGGGCCGTCCACCTCCATCACCGTGGTCGCCGAACCGAAGATCTCCTCGTCGTAGATCCGCATCTCCTCGGTGATCCCGGAGAGCACCGTCGCGGGCACCACGGCCTGGGCAGCCTTCCCGCCGCCGGCCAGCACCGTCGCGCCCTTGGACACGGCGTCGTCGATCAATGCATACTGCCGGTCCGCCGCGGCCTGCGTGACCTGCGGGCCTATCACCGTGTCCTGCTTCCTCGGGTCCCCGGTGGGCAGCGTGGCGACCTTCTCCGCGAAGCGGCTCGAGAACTCCTCGGAAATGCTGCGGTCCACGATCACGCGATCCACGGACATGCAGATCTGCCCGGCGTTCATGAACGAGCCGAAGGTCGCCGCCTGCACGGCGTAGTCGACGTCGGCGTCCTTGAGCACCACCAGGGAGTTTTTGCCGCCGAGCTCAAGCACCGCAGGCTTCAGGTTCTGCGCAGCCAGCGTTCCGACGATGCGTCCCACCTTGGTGGAACCGGTGAAGTTCACGTTGCGCACGCGGGGGTCGGAGATCAGGGTGCTCACCACCTCGTTCGCGTCCGCCCGGTCATTCGTGATGACGTTCAGCACTCCGGCGGGCAGGCCCGCATCCAGCAACGCGTCGGCCAGGAACAGGCCGCAGGAAAGGGGCGCGTCCTCGCTGGGCTTGAGCACCACGGTGTTTCCCACGGCCATCGGGATGGCCATGGCCCGCATGCCCAGGATGAAGGGCGCGTTCCACGGAGACAGCGCCGCCACCACGCCGTAGGGCTGCCGGACGGAGAACGAGAATTTGCCGGGCAGGTCGGTGGCCAGCACGTCGCCGCGCGGCGCGGTGGTGGCCGCGGCGGCCGAGCGCAGGATGTTGGCGGCCAGCTGGACGTTGAACCCGGCCCAGACCGCCACGCCGCCCACCTCGCCGGCCATCAACTCGATGCCCTGCTGCATCCGTTCTTCGAACAAATCTGCAGCTTTTAGGAAAATCTTTGCCCGCTGGGTGGGAGGCGTAGCGGCCCAATCGTCGAAGGCCGCCGACGCCGCGTCGACCGCTCGCGTGACATCTTCCGGCCCGGCGGCAGCGACGGTCGCGAAGGGTTCGCCCGTGTAGGGGCCGATGTCCTCGGTGGTCTTGCCGGAGGCTGCCGGGACGTGCTCGCCGTTGATGATCAACTCACGCGTGATGGGCATGGCGCTCATTCCTTTCCGAAGTGGCTGGGCCACGCCGCCGGCCACAGCCGAAGCGCCGGCCGTCCCCGCGGCCCGGATAAGGCGGAGCCTACTCCCGCCGCCGTGCCCGGACAATGGCACGGACGCGGATGAGGATCGCCGGCAGAGGATCGCCGGCAGCCGAACGGGCCGGCCACGTTATAAGTGAAACCGTTTAAGTAGGTCGGTTATTACCGTTTTACGAAAGTGTTTGTGAGCCGCATCATGGGATTCAGGTTCCGCCGGCACCACAGGCGGAAAGACTTCCGAGGAGCTCGACCCATGACCCATTCCCTCAAGCCGCACGTCGTCACGCTGGGCACCGCGGGCGGTCCCCGCTGGTGGACCGGTGAGAATGCAGGCCGCCGGACCGGCATCGCCACCGCCGTCGTCGTCGGCGATGCCGTCTATCTGGTGGACGCCGGCAACGGCGTCGGACGCCAGCTGATGAAAGCAGGCCTGCAGGTTTCGTCGTTGCGCGGGATTTTCCTGACCCACCTGCATTCCGACCACACGATCGATCTGGCCGGGCTGGCCATCTTCGGATTGTTCACCCTCACGCCCGGACAGCGGAGCATCCGCATTCTGGGACCCGGCGACCGGGGAGAATTGCCGCCGGCTTCACCCCGCGCCACGGTTCCGCCGTCGCCCGTTTTCCCGCAATTGCCGACGCCGGGCACCCGGGACATGTTCCACCACCTGATGCAGGCGTACGCCACCGACCTCAACGACCGGGTCATCGACGCCCTGCGCCCCTCGCCGCTGGACTATTTCGTGGCCGAAGACATCGTGGTCCCCGACGCGATCGGCTACCACCCGAACCAGAACCCGACGCCGGCCGGCATGGAGCCGTTCGAGATCTACCGCGATGAGCTGGTCACCGTGACAGCGACCCTGGTGGAGCACCCGCCCGTGGCACCCGCCTTCGCCTTCCGGTTCGACACGGCCGAAGGGTCGGTCACGATCTCCGGCGACACCGCCCCCTGCCAGAACCTGGTGCGGCTGGCCCGCGGCACCGACCTGCTCCTGCACGAGGCCATCGACTTCGACTGGGTGCAGCGGGCGTACGGCAGCATCGATTCCGACGAAGCCCGGGCCTCAATGGACCACCACCGCAGGTCCCACACCTCGCCGCAGGACGCCGTCGCGATCGCGCGGCAGGCCGGCGCCCGCACCTTGGCGCTGCACCACCTGGTGCCGGGAACCACTCCGGACGCCGTCTGGCAGGCACACGGCAAGGACTTCAGCGGCACGTTCCTGATCCCCGACGATCTGGACGTTATCTCCTTCTCTTCCAGCGACCCGGAAGCCACCGGAGTCGCCGATCATGACGAAATGGCGGTTGCACCATGAGCAATAACACGACGACGGCGTCGGCCCCTGCGGCGAACGACAGGCAGCCCGGGGACCTGAAGGTCCCCAGCCTCAACACCCCGGAGATGCGGCGCATCCTGGCGTCCAGCTTCCTGGGCAGTGCCATCGAATTCTACGATTTCATCCTCTACGCCACCGCGGCGGCGCTGGTTTTCAACACGGTGTTCTTCGTGAACCTGGACCCCGCGGTGGGGATCTTCGCCTCCTTCGCCACGCTGGCGGTCGGCTACATCGCCCGGCCGCTCGGCGGGATCATCTTCGGCCACTTCGGTGACCGGCTGGGGCGCAAGGGCGTGCTGATCACCTCCATGGTGCTCATGGGCGTGGCCACTACCCTGATCGGCCTGCTGCCGACCACGGCGCAGATAGGCATGGCCGCTCCGTTGGCGCTGATCGTCCTGCGCATCGTCCAGGGCTTGGCCGTCGGGGGCGAGTGGGGCGGTGCCATGCTGATGGGCCTGGAACACGCGCCGAAGGAACGCCGCGGGTTCGCGGCCAGTTTCGCCAACATGGGAGGTCCCGCCGGTGCGGTGTTGGCCACCCTGGCGGTTTCGGCCGTGTCCGTGCTGCCGGACGAGCAGTTCCTGACCTGGGGCTGGCGGCTGCCGTTCCTGATCAGCATCGTCCTGGTGGGCATTGGCCTGATCGTGCGCCTCAAGGTCGCCGAGTCCCCGCTGTTCCTTGCACTGGAGGACAAGGCCGAGGAGAAAAAGATCCCGATTCTCGAGGTGCTGACGAAGTACCCGAAGAACGTGATCATGGGCACGCTGGTGGGGATGAGCTCCTACACCGTCCAGGGCCTGATGACCGTCTGGGCCATCTCCTATGTGGTGGACGAGGTCGGCCTGGACCGGACGAGCGTCCTCAACGTCAAAGCGTTGGGCGCGGCGCTGACCGTCGTCGCCATCTGGTTTGCGGCCCGGCACAGCGACAAGCTCGGCCGCCGGCCCGTGATGCTGATCGGCATCGCCGCCGGCGCGGTACTGGCCTTCCCCATCATGTGGATGCTGGAGCTCGGGACGCTGTGGCTGTTCGCGATCGGGCTGTTCCTGGCCAACGGCGTCATCCAGGGCACGATCTTCGGACCGTTCGGGGCGTTCACCGCCGAGCTGTTCCCGACCCGGATGCGCTACACCGGCGCCTCGCTGGTCTACCAGCTCTCCTCGACGCTGGGCGCAGGTTTTACCCCCATGATCGCCAGCGGGCTGGTGCTGGCGGCCGGCGGCGAGCTGTGGCTGGTGGCGACAGTCTGGGCCGGCGCGTTCGTCCTCGCAGGGCTGTGCATCCTGGCGATCAAGGAAGGAAAGGACCAGGACCTGACCGCGGAGAACATGTAGTTCCTCCAGCCGTGCCGTAACCGGCATGCGGCGGCCGTTGCCCGGGGCAGCGGCCGCCGTCGCGGTTAAGCGGGATCACGCCGTCGGGTGTTCATCCCAGCCGCTCGCCGCAGCGCCGCCAGGGTGGGTCACGCCGTCGTGTGCTCATCCCATCCGCTCGCCGCAGCGCCGCCGACCTCTGCGCAAAAGTCCAGGAATGCCCGCAGCCTGAGGCTGGGCCGGGTGACGCTGGCGTAGGCCACACAGACATCGCTGTGGCCGACCGGCCCGTCGATTTCCACCGTGGCCAGGGGAAGCCCGTCGTAGCTGTAATTGCCCGGCGGCCTCTGCACCAGCACGGTGTAGCCGAGGCCGCGCGCCACCATGCCCCGCACCGCCTCAAAACTTGACGAACGCCAGGCGATCTTCGGATCCAGCCCGGACAGCCGCAGATTGACCAACTGGTTATCGCGCACGGTGGGGATGTCCAGCGAGACGAAGTCTTCTTCGGCCAGCTCGGCGAGCCGGACGCTTTTGCGCGAAGCCAGCGGGTGGCTTGCAGCAAGCAGGACGTAGGGCCGGCCTTCCTTGACGGTGCGGGCCTGCACGCCGGGCAAGAGGTGCCGCGTATGGGTCAACACCGCATCCAAATAGCCCTCTTGCATCCGGTGCTGCAGCTCGGCGGCCTCGCCTTCCTCCATGGTCACGGTGAGGCGCGGATGCGGCTTGATGAACCGTTCGCTGATCACCGGAACCCAGAAGGCGGACAGGGTGCTGTAACAGCCGATGGCCAGCGGGCCGACCAACCCCTGCTGGCGCTCGATGATGCTGTTCTGCACGTCGTCGGCGTGCCGGACCAGGCTCCGGACGTCGCGCAGGAACTGCTGCCCGACGCCGGTCAGGGCGATTCCGCGGGACCGGTGCCGCACCATCAGCTGCGCGCCGACGATCCGCTCCAGCTCTGTCAGCGCCTGGGACATCGCCGCCTGTGAGATGTGGCTGGCGGCGGCGGCGGCCGAGATTGAGCCGTGGTCAGCGACTGCAACAAAGTACTGCAGCTGTTTAAGCGTGAAGTCCACCACTCTGCCAGCGTACAAGTTAGCCCGCAGCGACTGCTTAATCGGCCGATTGTTGCGCCCGATGTATCGTGACGGACGCGTGCAACGGCCGCCTGGGGGTTGCTCGCTCCTGACCGCAAGATGGCTCTCAGGTTATCCACAGGTAAATTTCAGGGCTTGGACAGTTACCGAACCGTTATGTAATGTTTTCAGCACGTCGGCGATCATGCGCCGATGTCCTCGGAGGGTATTGCCTAGCTCTGCCAGCCTTTCCGAGTTCGTTCGCTAGACATCTGGCAGAGGCGGGGGACCCACATTCTGGGCCCCTCTTGGGGCTCTTGGGGTTAAGTCGTACGGAGTGCTTACCGCGCTGCCGCACGGCCGGGTGACTCCCACCCGAACCCGACAGCTTACCTCGCAGGCATTGGGAGAGGTATCTTCTTGCTGCTCAAAAACAATCGCGCACGCCACCGTGCCACCCCGGTCCGCAACACCACCGTGGCCGGTCTGTCCCAGGCTGTCTCGTCCCGCGCCGGAACCGTCGGCCGCGGCGCCGCCGTCGTCACAGCCGCCGGTGGTTTGATGCTGGGTGCCGGCCTGCCGGCCAATGCCGCCGCCGATGTCACGGTCCCGACCTACGGCGCTGCCAATGCAACGGACACCGTTGCCGCCCCGGCCAACGCCGGTTTCGAGGTGGAGCGCGCTTCCGTTACCAGCTCGGCCGCCGACGCCGGTGCCGCTACCGGTGCCACCACCCACACCGTGGTCGCGGGCGACACCGTGGGCACGATTGCCGCCCAGTACGGCAAGAATGTGCAGGACGTGCTGGCCATCAACGGCCTCGGCGCGTACTCCATCATCTACCCGGGCGACCAGATCGCGCTGACCGGATCCGCACAGTCCGGTGGCGGACAGGCAGCGCAGGGCGGCGGCGGAGCCGCTACGACCCTGGCTGCGTCGACCGACGCCGCTACTGTCTCGCTGGCCAGCGCCGACATCAAGCCGGCCTCCACCGGCGGCAACCAGAGCATCGTGGACATCGCCCTGTCCGCCCAGGGCACGCCCTACGTCTGGGGCGGCACCTCCACGGCAGGCTGGGACTGCTCCGGCTTCACCCAGTGGGTCTACGCCCAGGCCGGCGTGGACCTCCCCCGCCTCAGCCAGCACCAGGGCGGCGCCCTGACCCCGACCAGCAACCCGCAGCCGGGCGACCTGGTGGTGCAGAACGGCGGCGGCCACGTGGGCATCTACCTGGGCGGCGGCAAAATGATCAGCGCCCTGAACCCAAGCCAGGGCACCATGGTGCACGACGTGAACGCCATGCCCGTTACCGGTTACTACACGATGTAACCACCCCCAAAACTCCTGGACCGGCTATTCCCCCAACGGCCGGTCCGGGATCACAGGGAAGCCTCGTCGGCCTTGCGCCGGCGGGGCTTCTCCTCTTTTAACCCGTAAGCGCGACTTTCCCTCCACTTCAACTACGGCGGGAGTGCTCCTCTTAGAGGGGACCGGTGGGGGAACCATCCGCGCGCACCCCTCCCCCACAGATGCCGGTTCCCGCCCGGCGGCGAGCACCGGCGTCGTTGTTTATTCGAGGTTGACCGCCGGGAATAGGAGTCAGCGGGGGCAGGTTAAGCTGTTACTCCGCCTGCGCCCGGCCTTCTTGGGCTGTTTCCGGCCGCCCCCAACAGCACGATTTCCACGCGAGGATCTCCCCGTGAATAAAAATATGTCGACGAACAGAGCCTCGGCACGGCCCGGACCCGCCCGCGGCAGCGGGCTGACGGCTGATGAGTCGCGCCGGAACCGCCGCGTGATTGGCATCCTGTTGATGTCTGCGTTCGTGGTGGTCCTGAACGAGACCATCATGTCCGTGGCGCTGACCGACCTGATGGACGACCTGGGCATCAGCGCCCGCGCGGCGCAGTGGCTGACCACGGCGTTCATGCTGACCATGGCCGTGGTCATCCCGGTGACCGGATTCCTTTTGCAGCGTTTCACCACGCGCCAGGTTTTCACCGCTTCGATGGCGCTGTTCTCCGCGGGAACGCTGCTGGCCGCGCTGGCTCCGGGGTTCGAGGTGCTGCTGGTGGCCCGCGTGGTCCAGGCGTCGGGCACCGCGATCATGATGCCGCTGCTGATGACCACGCTGATGAACCTGGTGCCGGCCGAGGACCGCGGCAAAACGATGGGCAACGTCTCGATTGTCATATCAGTGGCGCCGGCCATCGGCCCGACCATCTCCGGCATCATCCTCAACACCTTGTCCTGGCGCTGGATGTTCTGGCTGGTGCTGCCGATCGCGCTGGCCATGCTGGCGGTCGGCAACCGGCGGATCCAGAACGTGACCGAGCCCCGGCCGGTGCCGCTGGACCTGCCGTCCGTGGCGCTCTCCGCCATCGGCTTCGGCGGGCTGATCTACGGCCTCAGCCAGGTCGGCGCCGGGCACGGAACAACGACGGCGGGGCCGGGCACGGGTGCCGCCATGTGGGTTGCATTTGCGGCCGGCGGCGTGGGGCTGCTGGTATTCCTGCTCCGTCAGGTTCGGCTGCAGCGCTCGGACAGGGCGTTGCTGGACCTGCGGACCTTCCGCTCCGGCAACTTCTCCGTGTCCGTCGGGCTGATGGCTGTCAGCATGGCCGCACTGTTCGGCACCATCATTCTGCTCCCTATATATATGCAGCAGGTTCTGGGGCTCGAGCCGCTGCAGGTCGGGCTGATGCTGCTGCCGGGCGGGCTGCTGATGGGCCTGCTCGCCCCGGCCGTCGGCCGGCTCTATGACAAGTTCGGCCCGAGGGTGCTGCTGGTGCCGGGAACGGCGGTGGTCAGCACCGTGCTCTGGTTCTTCTCTACGGTCAGCGAGGACACCGCCGCGCTGACGCTGCTGGCGGCGCACATCGTGCTCAGCGTGGGCCTGGCGCTGCTGTTCACGCCGCTGTTTTCCGCTGGTCTCGGGTCGGTGCGGCGGCAGCTGTACTCGCACGGAAGCGCCGTCATCGGCACGGTGCAGCAAGTGGCCGGGGCAGCGGGCACCGCCATGTTCGTCACCGTCATGTCCATGCAGGCGGCCGTTCTTTCCGCCGAAGGTGCGGCAACGACGACCGCGGTGGCAGGCGGAGTGCGGATGGCTTTCCTGGCCGGAGCCCTCATCTCCATCGTGGCCGTGGCGGCGGCGTTCTTCATCCGGAAACCGGTGGAGGAGCCCGCCGGCGAACCGGCTTCAGTGGAGGGCGCGCCGGTCGCCCGCTGACGACGGGGTTTGGGCGGGCCCGGGAGGGCGGGCCGGTCGCGCGCTGACGGTGCTTGCGGAGCCCAGCTGCACATAGCCGGCCGAGCTCCTTCCACCCCAGCCGGTCGAGATCCGGTTGCTTGAGCCGTTGATGTCGGGACTGCACACATCGAGATCGCTTGACTCTCGACGCCCGTGCCTGAGCACCCATCCACTTCTTCTCCACAGCCAGCCCCGCGCGCTTGCTCATCCACATGCCGACCCTTGGTTCCCCTACCCTGTTCGAGGGCTTCATAGGCTGTATTTATGGCGATCGAGGTGCTGGATGAGGCTGCGGGGGCAGGGCAGGACGATTCCGTCCTGCTGGCCCGGATCCGCGCCGAGGTCAGCGAACTGAATAATCGCCTTCGGAACGACGGGCTGACACGCAGTACCAAGTCGGTGGCCCGGACGGCGGCAGAGGTTGAAGAGCTGGCCAACATTGTTGGTCAAACCCAGCTGATTCTGGCGGGCATCATCAAAGAGCAAAACATCGCCGCCGTTGGGGAAACAGACAAGCCTCATGACCCCGAGGCACCGAATCATCGTATGCGCGGCGCCTACAAATCGAACGAAGACTATCTGCGGGCGAAGTTGGGCATTGCCCGGCAGGAGGCTGCACGACGCTTCCAACTCGCGGAAGCCACCGAAGTCCGCCCAGCGCCCCCGGGTAAGCCTGTTGTGTCGCCCAGGCTGCCGGTGCTCGCCCGTGCAATGGATGATGGAATGGTCTCTGGTCAGGCCGCAACCCTGATCCGAAGGGCTGTCGATGGGCTGCGTCGCACCGCCGAGCCGGAGCAGCTCCGCAAGATGGAAGAGGCACTGGTTCAGCATGCCTCCGATTACGACACCGACTCGCTCAGGCTGCTGATCCGGCATTGGGAAGGCGGCCTCAACCCAGCCGGCGCCGATCTCGGGCCAGCCGAGCTCAAAGCACGCCAGGGCCTGTTCTATCGCGGGCGGCGCAATGGCCTACATTGCTACGAAATCAACGCCACCGACGAACAGAATGAAGTTCTTGCAACCGTCTACAACACCGCCACCAACCCTCGTTTGAGGGAAGGGACGGCCACGGCCGGGGCAGTAGGATTTGACGCGGTTGACGCACCAAATGCGGCCTCCCGATTGAACGGCGCTTCCGATAACGACGACGAGGTCTTAACCCCGGACACGGATGCTCGAGACAGCGGAGCGGATGCTTTAGTTGATGCGACGGTAGAGGACGGGCGTACCCGGCAGCAGAAGCAGCTCGACGGCCTCATTGGTGCCTGCAAAATCGCTCTCACCACGGATCTTCTACCAGCGGCCGGCGGTCGACGGCCGCAACTGCTGGTCACCATCGACTACAAGGATTTGGCCTCCGAAGTCGGACGTCCGGGAACCAGCATCTTCTCCGGGCCGCTGAGCGCCAAGGCAATACGGCGGATAGCTTGCGATGCCGACATCATCCCGGTGATCTTCTCCGGCAGGGGTGCGGTTCTGGATGTCGGCCAGTCCCAGCGGTTGTTTCCGAAGTACATGCGGCTGGCCATCATCGCCAGGGATGGAGGTTGTGCCTTCCCCGGCTGTACTGCGCCCTCTCCCTGGACCGAAGTGCATCACATCCAGTGGTTTGAAAAGGGTGGTCCGACCTCTGTCGACAATGGCGTTTTGGTCTGCGGGCACCACCACCATTTGCTGCATCAGGGAGATTGGCGGGTCACCGTGAGCAAGGGCGTGCCTTGGTTCCTACCGCCGCTCAGCGTCGACCCGGCTCAAAGGCCGCTCCGCAACCACGTGTGGTTGAAAGACGCGCCGCTGCCCGAACGCCTGCCGGAGCCGGCCGAAGTAGGTTTAGAACCCTGTCGGTCCGGCAGCCCTCCCCCGGACGGAGGCCCATTAGACCCTGACGCGACGGTCCGCAGGACGCCGTTCGGCCACTTAGGTCCGCCGAAGGTCCCGATGCAGTCGGAACTCGATATCGGGGCGGACAGCGCCGCGGGAGCCACGGCGCCGCCCGGCAGAAGTTCCAGTCCATTTGACGGTTGGCCGGCCCAGCCTGAAACGCCGCCGTTCTGAAAGCGGCGTTCCCGCCGGTCCCCCGGCTGCCCTGGCGCCCCACAGGCTTTCCCATTCCGCGCAAGAGCGGTTTGGGAGTGGTCAGTTGGTTGCCTAACTACCCCGCGCCGTTGTTGTCGCAGGCTTGCTGCATGGAGGCCAGGGCGTCGGCCGGGATCTGGTCGCCGGACTCGGCGATCTGCGACATCGGCCCTGTGATCTCCGCGGGAACACCGGCTGCGTCGGCGGCAGAAACCAGACCAGCGAGCATCTCCTGTTCATTTTCACCGATGCTGCCGTCCTGAATCGGGGCACACACCTGCTTGACTGCTTCCCCGACCGCTGCGTTGGCCAAGTTGGACGCGGCCTGGTTCACGGCCTCGGAAGCGGAATTGGCGGCCTGGTCGACGGCGTCGGAGGCGGCCTGTTCGACCTGCGCGCAGCCGGTGGCAAGCAGGGCGACGAGTGGCAGCATGAGCAAGGCGGAGTTTCGGCGAATCACCCTGCAACTTTACTATGCCGCGGTAGCGTTCCCGATAACGCGTCCGCGTCGCCGGGCCGTTCTCTAGCGGTACGCCGTGGACTTGTCGGTCGCGCCGGGCCGTCCCTAGCGGTCCGCCGTGAACTCGCCGGCCGCGACGGGCCGTCCCTGTGGTTCTTCATGGATTCTTCCGGTGTACTGCGTAGGCCTAGCGCGGATTTCACCGGCAGAAGCCCTACGCGATGGGGCAATCCCAGCGCCCGGAAGATGGCCGATCCGGGCCGGCCAGAAATAGACAAGAACGCAGCAGTTCGGCCGATCTATGGCTACGCCTGGCGGTCATACGGTAGCCAGGCCGCACTCCCGGGCCTTCCGCCCGTCAAAGGTAGTCAGCCAGCGGGGCCGTGGCTACGCTGGCAAAGAGGCACAACCTCACGGAGGAATCCAGATGGGCTTTGACCAGTACCACGAACCCGCCGCAGAGCTCTCCGCCGAGACGCGGACCTTTGCGCGTATGTGCGCCAACCTGACAGAGGAGGCCGAGGCCATCGGCTGGTACGCACAACGGATGTCGCTGGAGAAGGACCCGGAATCGGTCGCCATCATGGAGGATTCCCTGGCGGAGGAGTTCAAGCACTTCAGCATGGACCTGGAGTTTCTCCTGCGCAGGAAACCGAAATGGCGCCAGATCGCCCGGGGCACCCTCTTTCAGGACGGCGACATTGTGGCCAACGGCGGGGCGGCCGAGGCAGCAACGGCTGCCGGCACCGCTGCGGGCACCGACGAAACTGCAGTCCCTGCATCCGGGCCGGTGGGCCGCTCTCCGTCGGGTGCGGCACGTCGTACGGACCCTCGCCGGTGGCGAGCCGGTTCTGATTCGTCCCTGGGAATCGGCAGCCTCAAGGAGGACTTCTCATGACCATGGATCACCTGCTGCGCGAGCACGCCCCCATCTCCGACGGTGGTTGGGCGCTGCTGGACCGGGAGGCCAGGGAGCGGCTCACCGTTGCGCTCGGGGCCCGCAAAATGGTGGATTTCGCTGGTCCATTCGGCTGGGAGTATTCGGCGACAAACCTTGGCCGCACCGAAAGCATCACGGGTCCGGCCCTGGCCGACGGCGTGGCGACGCGACGGCGCGGGGTGCTGCCCCTGGTGGAGATGCGCGCACCGTTCAAGGTTTCGCGGCTGGAACTGCTTGACCATGACCGGGGTGCGGCCGATGTGGACCTCACGGACCTGGCCGAGGCAGCAATGCAGATTGCCATTGCGGAGAACGCGGCCGTATTCCATGGCTGGCGCCAGGTGGGCATTGAGGGGGTCACGAGCGCGACCCCGCATTCGCCGGTGCCCCGCGTGACTGACTTCAATGACTACCCCAAGCGTGTTGCCAAGGCCGTCTCGGCGCTGCTCCAGGCCGGCATTGGAGGTCCGTTCGGCCTGGCCCTCGGCCCCGGACACTACACCGCCGTGGTGGAGGCGACCGAGCGGGGCGGGTATCTGCTGTCCGAGCACCTGCGCAAGTTGCTGGGCGGTCCGATTGTCTGGGCGCCGGGAGTCCGCGGGGCCATCGTGATGAGCCTGCGCGGCGGCGATTTCCTGTTCGAATCGGGCCAGGACCTCTCGGTGGGCTACGACCGGCATGATGAAGAGTTCGTCTACCTGTACATCGAGCAGTCCTTCAGTTTCCGGGTGGCCACGCCGGAAGCCGGTATCCATCTCACCGGCAGCGACGGCTAAGACGGCGGAATCGGAGGGCCGGGCTCGCGGCGGCCTAACCAGCGGACCAACCCGCCGAACGCACGTCAACGGGGAGCCAGCGCGGCGACGAGCAGCCACCGAATCAGGCCGGGCGACGGCTGGGCGCCGTCACCGTCAAGGACGCCGGCCATTGGCCGCCACCTGACTCCGTGCCTAGATTGGGATGGACGACACCGAAAGGAACCTTATGTCACGCATTGCCATTTTCGGGGGCCACGGGAAGGTCGCGCTGCACCTGTCCCGCATCCTCACCGCGCAGGGCCATGAAGTCAGCTCCATCATCCGCAATCCGGACCACGTCGCCGATGTCCGGGAAACGGGTGCGGTGCCGGTGATCGCCGACGTCGAGAAGACAACCACCGACGACCTGACAGACCGACTGCGCGGCCACGACGCCGTCGTCTGGTCGGCCGGCGCTGGCGGAGGCAATCCAGCCCGGACCTATGCAGTCGACCGGGACGCGGCCATCCGGTCGATGGACGCAGCCGTGGCGGCCGGGGTGCAGCGCTACATCATGGTGTCTTATCTGGGCGCCGGCAAGAACCACGGCGTGCCGGAGGACAACGCGTTCTTCCCCTACGCCGATGCCAAGGCCGCCGCGGACGACTACTTGAAGTCCACATCACTGGACTGGACGATCCTGGGGCCGAGCTCGTTGACGTTGCAGCCCGCGACCGGGAAGATCCAAGCCGGACCGGGTACTCCTGGCGGTGAAGTGAGCCGCGAAGACGTTGCCATGGTGGCGGCCGAAGTGCTGGCCGTTCCTGCCACTGCAGGCAAGGTGATCGAGTTCATCAACGGCGGCACGCCGATCCGCGAGGCCGTCCGAAGCGTGTGATTTAACCACAGAACCCCGCGCTGGTCCCAGCGCGGGGTTCGAAAGATTGGGGATTTAGCCTTCGCAGTCGCGGCAGTACTTCTCGCCGTTCTTTTCGCGGGCTACTTGGCTGCGGTGACGGACGAGGAAGCAGGAGCCACAGGTGAATTCGTCCTCACGGGGAGGAACAACCTGAACCACCAGTTCTTCACCGGAGAGGTCGGCACCGGGCAGATCGATGCCCTCGGCGGTGTCCGAGTCTTCGACGTCGATCAGCGCGGTCTTCGCACCACCGGAGCGCTGAGCCTGAAGGGCTTCGAGCGACTCATTATTGTTGTCGTCGTCCTTGTTGCGCGGTGCGTCGTAATCGGTTGCCATGCGGGTTTAAAACTCCTGAAGTTCTCGTTGTTTTGACCTATCTGCGAGCGCCCATCATAGCTGCTGTTCCACAGATTTCAACATCGGTCAACAACGTCTCACACACGGCGATAATTCCCGTGCACCGACGCGGTCCCTTCGGACCCCAAGGCGAATGACATTGCTGTGAGCAGGGCCACTCCAGAAGGCCGAGGGGACCGGGAATCCGTTACAGAATCGCCAGCGGGACGACAGCGGCCGCGGTCGCCACGGCAGCCGCCCAGCACAGCAGGATGACCACCGCGAACCCGGCCAGCCAGAGCGCGGCCGGGACCCCGGTCCGGCGCGCCATGATGAAGGCGTCGGAATTGGCCAGCTGGTGCCGGCGCCGGGTGTGCACGCTCAGCAGATTCAGCCAGTCCCGCACGGCCCCCACCAGGAGCCCGACGCCGATGGCGAGCGTCAGGTGCCCTAGCCACTCCACCGGCGCGAACCACACCAGCAGCTGAGCACCTACCGCCAACCCCACGGCGATGACGACGCCCTCGAGGTTCCGGATGAACAGGAGCGTGGCCAGCAGCAGCAGCGCGCTGACGGACAGGGCGGCACCGGACCAACCGCTGAAGGCGGCCCACACCAGCGCCGCCCCGACCAGCGCGGGCACCGGGTAGCCCCAGAACCCGGTCCAGGCCGCTGATGCCCGGCCCGCCCCGCGGCTGATCATGGCGCCGGACTGGTCGAACCGCAAATGGATTCCGCGCACCAGCCGCCCCGTGGCCAGCGCAGCGAAGGCATGTCCAAGTTCATGGACCGCCGTGACGAACAACCCGAAATACCGCCAGCTTGCTCGGGGCACCGACAACAGCAGCGCCGCGGCCAGGATGACCGCCAGCTCCAGCGCTCCGGCTTGGAGTGGTTCACCGCGCATGAAACCGGCGGTGATCCTGGTCCACCATTCGGCGGCGAATTGCTGCAGCATGTTCCTCGTTTCATCCGTGACTACGCGATATAACTAGACCACATTGCCCGCTGCCCACCACCGGAAAGCCCCATGGACAAGCTGGATTTCAAGAAGGACCAAAAGGAGCTGTACGCCCCGGGCAAGGATTTCCAGCTGGTTACCGTGCCGCCCATGCAGTTCCTGCAGGCGGACGGCCACGGCGATCCGAACACGGCGGACGGGTACCTGCGGGCGGTCGAGGCCCTATACGCAGTGTCCTACACGCTGAAGTTCACCAGCAAGAAGCAACTCGGGCGCGACTATGTCGTCGGCCCGCTGGAAGGCCTCTGGTGGGCGAAGGACATGACCGCCTTCACCCGGCGGGCCAAGGACGAGTGGTCGTGGACGATGATGATCCGCCAGCCTGACTGGCTGCAGCCGGAACACATCGAAGACGCGATGCGGCAGGCGGCAGCCACAAAGGGTCTTCCCTCGGTGGGATCGCTCCGGCACGGATGGCTGGACGAGGGACTAAGCGCCCAGGTCATGCACGTGGGTGCGTACGACGACGAAGGACCGGTCTTGACCCGTCTGAGGGATGAGTTCCTACCGGCCAACGAGTTGGAACCGAACGGGCACCACCACGAGATCTATCTCGGCGACCCGCGCAAGACCGAACCGGCCAAGCTCAGGACGATCCTGCGCCAACCGGTCCGCCGTGCCTAAGTGTTCGGCCACCGCGGCATCCCGTGGGGGTTCGGGACGGCGAGCCGGTGCGGTCCGGCCAGCTGGGGCTTGGGACGGCCAGCCCGTGCGGTCCGGCCAGCTTGGGCTGCTGCCCGCCTCGCACCGTCAGACACGGGACCAAAAGTTGACACTTCAACATAATTGCTGTCAATATTTGATTGAAGCGTCAAGTTATTGATGCTTATCGCTCGTTCCAGACGGCCGATCCTCTGACCATTGAAACGGTGAAAACATCATGACTAACTCCGCTTTGACCACCACTGCACGCACAGTTCTTCGCGTCGTCCTGGGCTTCCTGTTCGTCGCCCACGGCTGGCAGAAGTTCAACGAATGGACCATCGCCGGCACCCAGGCCGCCTTCGGCCAGATGGGCGTCCCGGCCGCCAACATCGCCGCACCGATCGTGGCCGGCCTGGAGCTCGCCGGCGGCATCGCCCTGATCCTCGGCCTGCTGACGCGGCTCGTGGCGGCCCTGTTGACGCTGGACATGCTCGGCGCCCTGGTGCTCGTCCACGCTCCCGCCGGCGTCTTCGTGGACGGCGGCGGCTACGAACTGGTGCTGCTGCTCGGCGCCGCAGCGCTGGCGCTGGCACTGGTTGGCCCCGGCCGGATCTCGGTGGACCGCGCCGTCTTCGGCAAGACCAAGCTGGCCCCCCTGGCTTAAGTTCCCAGGCGGCCCGGCCGAACCTCGCCGGGTAACCCCCGGCACGGGCGGACACCCCAGCGGGCAACCGCCGGAACAGGCGGAAACCGCAACGGGCAACCCCGGATCAAGTGGACGTCCGAACTAAAACGGGCAGGCGCAGCCGAAAGGCTGCACCTGCCCGTTTTTCCTGTCTCCGGCCGCAGCCGTTGGCGCATAACCAGCGCAACCGGTGGTGGCGCAGAACCGGCGCGACCGGTGGCGCAGTTCCGCCGCAGACGCTGGGGCAGGATAGGAGGCGAGCAGCGGGCGGCGGGTTCGTTGTCGGAACACGTCAGGCCGCGTGGCCCCTGTGCACGGCGACCCGCGCCGGGCGTGCAGCGGCGTATAGCGTCAGGCGGCCATCAGAAGCGGCGGCGGCCCGCCTTGAACGCCCGCGCCCAGTTGGCGGCACGCGTCCGCCGGGGCGTGCGGGGCCAGGTCCCGGTTTGCCAAGCCCACAGAAAGCAGATCAGCAGCATCTGCATATTCCTGCCGCGCGCGGCCAACGGGCCGGGAGTCCGATGGCAGGGACTGAAGATGCAGCACAGCCCTTCCTTCGACCGCCGCCATCTCACGGTGAACTGCCGCCAGGAAGGCGGCCAGTCCCGACCCCAGCGACGCACAGACTGCCGCGAGGATCTCAGAGGAGGCCTCCTTACGGCCGCGTTCGATCTCCGAGAGGTACTGGAGTGACACGCCGGCCCGGCTGGCGACGTCGTCGAGGGTGCGCCGCTGGCGACGACGCTCCCTGCGCAGCACCGCCCCATAGACGTCGCGGAGCAAAGGCGGAGGCGCTGAACTTGGACCGCGATGAAGCTTCTGAAGTTCGAGCACGGCGGAACTCCCTTCTGGCTGCTTCCATCGTAGGAAGCGGCGCCGTCGGCGTCAGCAGGGTCTGCTCAGGGCAGAAAGCTTCCCCGTCTGCGTCGGGTCCAACCGCGCGCCCGTCAGGAACCGGCCACGCAGGCCCCGGGGTGCCTTTGCCTTCGGCGCGGCGGCGTGTCCGGCAATTTCAGTCGATCGGCCGCGCGGACCCTTGTAGGGTGGCGGCATGGCACCTCTACGACCTATCGGTTATTGGCTGAAGCTCGTTGACCGGCTGCTCGACGAGCAGTTCATCGAGACCATGGAGGAACACGGCATCACCCGCCGGCAGTGGCAGATGATGAACCTGCTCGCGGACAAGCCATCCACCGCCGACGAGCTCGCGGAAGCCCTAGGGCCTTTCATTCCGGAGGAAGAGGGCGAAGGGCCCCAGGAACCGGTCGAAGAACTTGTGGAAAGCGGCTGGGTCAGCGCCGAGAACGGCCACTATGCGCTGACCGACACCGGGCGGGCCAGCCTGGCCTCCCTCGGTGAGGTGGTCGATCGCACGCGCGCCCGCATGGCGGACGGCATCAGCGAGGAAGAGTACACGGCCACCCTCGACGTGCTGGAGCGGATTGCCCGCAACCTGGGCTGGGAGGGCTAGGCACGACGGCGGCCCATCGCCGTCGTCGTCTCAGCGGAAGTTGGACTCTCCCAGGTAGGGTGCCAGGATCGATCGCTGGCGCTCATTCAGGCGCAGCAGCCGCCCTGTATCCGTGTGGAAGAACGCGAGCGTGGTTTCGGCCAGCACGCACTGCTCGGCGGTTACCGGGTCCATGATCCGGTAGGCGATGGTCAGGCTGGCGCCCTTGATCGCACTGATCCAGACCTCCACGTGGGCCGGGATGTTGCGGTAACTGAGCGGCCGGACGTACTTCACCCGGTGCTCCGCCACCAAAGCCTGGGTGGATTCGGGCAGGTCGGAGAAGACCGGCAAATCCACCTCGAGCCCGGGACCGCCGGTGCCGGCCGGAGGCCCGAACGCGTGGATGCGTGCTTCCTCCAAAATGCGCAGGATTTCCACGTTGTTGATGTGCCCGTAGGCATCCATGTCTCCCCAACGCATCGGCACGTTGCAGGTGAGGCGCTGGGCGGAAGGTGTCTGAGTCATCGCCCGATTCACTTTACCGGCCGTTTAGGCTGGGGAAACCGTTTGGCATTCCGCATGGTGAACCCTATAGTGGGAGGGCGCCACAGGGTGTGACGCGCAACACAGGTTTCGTGATGAACACATACAAAACAGAAGATACAGCCAGCAGCACTGTGGGATTCGACGTTTGGGTGGACGTCGAACTGCACGTAGATACCGAGTTGGGACTCATCCAGTTCTGCCTCGAGGGGGAACGCGTTCTGGGGTGGTCCGGCGATATTGACGCCATCGCCGCAGCTGCCGCGGATTCCGGCGGCGCCGCCCAGTGGTGCGAAAAATACTCCAAACTCCTGGTGCCGAGTTCACACAAGGGGGCGGGCAACCGCTTCTTCACCGTGGCCCGCATGGACCAGGACAACGACGACGACCGGGACCGGCCGGCGGCCTGACGTCTGGCATGTGACGTAAGGCGGCGCCGCGCCTACCGCGGACTTGGTTACCATGAAGCCGTGCCTACCTCTTCGCCCTCGCCCAGCCCGGAACGCGGCAAACTCGCCGACAAACTGCTCCGCGGCGGCACCGAGCCCGACCCGCGGTTCACGCTGGCCAACGAGCGTACCTTCCTGGCGTGGATCCGCACCTCGCTGGCACTCCTGGCCGGCGGCATCGCGGTGGAGGTCTTCACCGGCGGCGTCTTCGTCCCGGAAATCCGCAAGACCATCGCCATCATCCTCCTGGTCCTGGCCATGGCGATCGGCGGCGGCTCGTTCTTCCGCTGGCTCAACGTCGAGCGGGCCATGCGCCACAAGACTCCCCTGCCGCTGCCGCTGATAGCCCCGATCCTGGCGGTAGGCGGCGGTGTGGTGGCGGCCTTGCTGGTGGTCTTCGTCGTCCTGCGGCCGTCCTGATGCGACGCGCCCGCGCCGTGCCGGAGCCGGAACATCACGACGCCGGCCTGCAGCCCGAACGCACGTCCCTGGCCTGGAGCCGGACCACCCTGGCCATGATCGTGGCGACAGCCATGTTCCTGCGCTGGATGCCGGAATACGGCTGGTTCACCGGGACTCTGGTCGCCGTGGCGCTGTGCACGGCGTTCGGCATCTACATCACGCAGAAACTCCGGTACCGCCGGGCGGTCTCCGGCGTGGCCGACGAGAGGATCCACGCCGACGCCGCCGCTGCCGCCTGGGTTGCCGGCAGCGTGGTGGTGCTCGGCGCGCTCGGGATCTACGCCGTCCTGGCCCTGGACTGAACAACGACGACGGCGCCCCCGTGCTCGCGCGGCGTGATGCCGGGCGCGCGGGCGACTGACGGACGCCCCGGGGTGGTGCACCGCCGCCGCCCATCTCGGCCGGGTGCGCTCAGGCTATGGCGTCGCGGTAGACCCAGCGGCCGTCCTCGCGCACGAAGGTGCTCTTCTCCTGCTGCGTGCGATCCAGGCCGCCCTCGCGGTAGCCGGCTCGGAACTCCACGGTGCCCGCACGGTCGGTTACGCCGCCGCGGACGGTCTTGAGGATTTCCAGTCCGGTCCAGTGCAGCGCGGGGTCCAGCTCGAGCTGCGCGGGCCGCGTTTCCGAATGCCACGTGCGCAGCAGATAGGCGGCATCCCCGGCGACGAACGCCGTGTAGCGCGACCGCATCAGCGCTTCCGCCGTCGGCGGCTCGGCCTCGCCGCGGTGGAACGGCCCACAGCACTCGCCGTAGGCCCGGCCGCTCGGGCACGGGCACGGCGTCGTCGTCGTAAGGGCCGGGGTTCTTGTGTTTCGCATGGTCAGTGGGACAACTGCAGGGCAGCCGCGTAAATGTCCGGCAGGTTGTCGTTCCGGCCGGCTTCGCGCCGGGCCACCCACACCTCGAACGCGACCCGGACCACCGCCGCACAGGTCTCGAACGCCAACCTGATCTGCAGGTCGCTCACCCCGTCGCGGCCGAACCGGTCCATCAGGGCGTCCACCAGCCCGGTTGTCCGGGTGGCATTGTGCTTGAGCATGGCGGCCTTAAGCAGGGGCTCCTTGCGGATGAGCTGGTTGACGAGCAACATGCGGCGGGCCGCCGGAGCGTCGTTGTCCGCATACCCCTGCATCACCTCTTGGTAGACGCGCTCAAGCTCTTCGCGCGGGTTGCCGGCCGGATCGATGGTGAGCAGCCCGGCCTCGAGCGCGGCGTCAAAATCCTGGTGTGCCGGCAGCGCGGCTTCTTCCTTGCTGGTGAAGTACCGGAAAAACGTGCGCTGGGAGATCCCGGCGGCGTGGGCGATGCCGTCCACGGTGGTGGCATCCACGCCGTGTTCCTGGAACAGATGCAGCGCGGCCTCGCTGATTTCCGTCCGGGTCTGGCGCCGCCGCCGCTCCCTTAATCCGGGTGCAGCGACAGGGAGCTCAGCCGTGGTCGGGCCGGGCACATCGGTTCTGGAAGCGCCGCTGGTCGGCGTTTTCTGTGGCATAGCAGCTTCCAAGATACCCCATATTTGAGTATTCGCTGCCAATGTGGCAGTATCTGCCATAATGGCATGAAAGGGCATCAATGAACATTAAAGTTGGCGACACCCTCGTCTATCCCCCGCACGGCGCTGTTACCGTGACCGATCTCCGGACCCGTCCGTTCAAGGACTGCCAGACCAAGTTCGTACAGTTCCGCGCTCATCACGACGGCCTGCTGATCGAACTGCCGCTGGGCAACGCGGAAACGGTCGGCGTACGCAAGGCCATCAGCAAAAAAGGCGTTAAGGAAGTTTTTGCGATCCTGAAGGCGAAGGTGCCGGAGGATCAGGAGAACTGGTCGCGCCGGTTCAAGGCCAACCAGGAAAAGATCAACAGCGGCGACATTTACCGGGTCAGCGAAGTGGTCCGCGACCTCTCGCTGCGGGCCATCGAACGCGGCTCCTCGGCCGGTGAAAAGCACCAGCTCGAACAGGCCATGCGGATCCTGTCCTCGGAGCTTGCGCTGGCCGAAAAGACTGACAATGAAACGGCGCGGGCCATGATCGAAGCCGTTTTCGGCCCGCTGGAGGCCGCCGTTTAACAGGCCGCGCCCGCAGGAACGACGTCCGGGCACTGCCGCTTGACGGCGCCCCGCTCCATCAGGAGCGGGGCACCGTCGTCGTTAGAGGATTCCCAGCGGTGGCCGCCGTCGTCGTTGAAGGGTTCCCAGCCGGGGCGCCGTCGGCGTTAGAGGATTCCCAGCTGCTGAAGCTGGTTCGCCAGGCCTTTCCCGTCGGAGGCGTAGATCCACGGGATGCTGCGCGCGGGTCCCACCGGGCCGTCCTGGGAACGGCCGCCGGCCAGCACCGCTTCGCTCACCGACAGCTGGCGGATGGCGATGGCCGCCACGTGGTCGGGATAACGCAGCGCAAAGCCGGCGTAAATGGCTTCGTCGTGCTGGCCGTCGTCGCCGATCAGCAGCCACTTGATCTTCGGGAATTCTTCGGCCAACCGCCGCAGCTGGTCCACCTTGTGCATCTGACCGCTGCGGAACCAGCGGTCCTTCGTCGGCCCCCAGTCGGTGAGCAGCAGCGCACCGTCCGGGTACATGTTCCGGGACAGGAAACGCGTCAACGTCTGCGCAACGTTCCAGGCACCGGTGGATAGATACAACACCGGGCTGCCCGGATGCTCGCGCGTGACCCGCTCCAGCATCACGGCCATGCCCGGCGTGGCGTTGCGCGCATGTTCATCCAGCACGAACGTGTTCCAGGCCGCGAGCATCGGGCGGGGCAGCGCCGTGACCATGACGGTATCATCGACGTCGGACACCACCCCGAACCGGGTGTCCGGCGGCACCACGTAGACCGCGGCTTCCACCGGTTCAGAGTCCTCGCAGCGCAGCGTGACGGTGTGCCAGCCCGGAGCCAGACTCACCGAAACCTTGGCGTCCACCACTCCGCCGCGGTCGGCCACCACTTGGTGCTCAATGCCGTCGGCGTGGATCACCACCCGCGCGTTGGCCACGGGCGGGCTGATGAAATTGCGCCAGCCGCGGATGCCGTCGGCCACCAGCTTCGAGGGCATGCGGCCGTTGTCGAAGGCACCGGGCCGCGCCATCACTACCCGGGCCAGCACGCGGATCCAGCCGTCGGTGCCGTAGCCGGTAAACGGCATGACGGTGGCCACGTCACCGCGCTGCCGTGCCCGCCGTTCCCGGACCGCCTGCCAGCGGTCTTCAAGGCGCATGCCGATGTGGGCTGCCTTCTCATGGAGATCGTCGCCGTTGCCGGTAAGGGATGCCATGGTCCAAGTCTGTCATGCACACGCTAACCGGCTCGAACCTGCGGCAACGCGCGCCGCCGCGCGCCAACCACAGACCCTCCCGACGGCATCGCGAGCCCGCGGATCCTCCCGGCGGTGCCGGGCGCTCCGCGGGTCTTGCCCGCGTCGGAGCGAACCTGAAGACTGGCCACATGACGTTTGCATCGCGGCACATCAGCATCGCCATCAACCGACCCGTTGGAGAGGTCTACGAGTTCGCCGCCAAACCCGAGAACATGCCGCAGTGGGCCGCCGGACTCAGCTCCTCCATCGGAGTGGTCGACGACGCCTGGGTCGCCGAGACCGACAGTGGACCGGTGCGGGTCACGTTTACCGAGCGCAACGACTTCGGCGTGCTGGACCACTACGTGACCTTGCCGTCGGGCGAAGCTGTCTACAACCCGCTGCGTGTGCTCGGCAACGGCGACGGGACAGAGGTGGTGTTCACCCTCTACCACCGTGACGGCATGGACGAGGCGGCGTTCGAAGCCGATGCCGCCGCCGTGGACCGGGACCTGCACACGCTCAAGAGGCTGCTCGAGGCCTAAACCGCCCCCGGTTCCGGACCACCCGGGCAGCCGCGCCGACAGGACCGGACCGCCCACCGCCGTCGTCATTTTTCCGTGCCGCCGCGGCCAGGCGGACGTAAACTGAAAGCGCTGGTTCTGACGTCAGATGCGCCCCTACCAACAGCCGAGTTGTTACTCGACGAAGTTTCGAACTCATTGTCTGGGAGGAGAAATGACTACCGCATCACCGCATGCGCATCACGCACACGTCTCGCGCGGAAATGTGCGAAATGCCGCGATGACTTCGGGAATTGTTCTCTTGGTGATCGGTGTGCTGGGCTTCATCCCCGGCATCACCATGGAGTACGGAGAAATGGCTTTCGCCAGCGGCTCCGGCGCCATGCTGATCAACGCGTTCCAAGTGTCCATGCTGCTCAACATCGTCTACCTGGTGGTAGGCGTGGTGGGCTACATCATGAGCCGCACCACCAGCGGTGCCCGGGACTTCCTCATGGGAGCCGGCATCCTGTACCTGGCGATGTGGCTGTACGGCCTGATCGTCGGCCCCGGCGAATCAGCGGCCAACTTCCTGTCCACCAATGCAGCCACCACCTGGCTCAACTTCGTCCTTGGCGCCGTGATGCTGGCCCTGGCCATCGCCTACATGGTGCGCCACCGGGACGAGGCGCGCGAAACACGCTAACCGAAGCCGTCCCGCCGGTTTCCGGCGGACGGTTCGCTGCGGACCCCAGTCGACATGACTGGGGTTCGCTGGCTTCCGGGGCCGTCGGATACTGGCTCCGTGACACTCATGATCCTGTGCGGCGTGCTGGTGGCCGCCGGGCTGGCCGCGGTGGCCTTTCGGGGCGGGGAGCGGTTCCAGCCTCCGCCGGGCCGTGACGAGGCCCTGCGTCGGGACGACGGCGCGCTCGTGTTCGACAGCGGCACCCACGAGAACGACGACGGGGCCCTCGTCCTCGAGCGCGGCACCCCCGGGAACGATGAGGGAGCCCTCGTGCACTACGGCACAGGCGTGGACGACGACGGTGTGCTCGTCCTGGACGGCGGCGCCCCCGGGAACGACGACGGGGGGCTCGTGCTCGCAGGCGACACCCACGTGGACGTCGACGCCCAGGTGCCCGAGGGCGGCACCCCCGGGAACGACGACGGAGCGCTTCTGCTTCGCGGCCGCGCCCTGCCGAGCGGCGGCGGTGCACTCCTGGCGCACGTTGCGCGCAGGGTGCTGTGGTGGGCGACAGTGCTGCTGGTCGCCGGCGGGGTGGCCGGGCTGTGCATGGCGGGCGCCGGCGGGCGGTTGATCATGCGCCTGTTGGCGGTGACGTCGCCGGAGGACGACGGAAGGCTGACCGATAACAACCAGACCATCGGAGAGATTAGCCTGGAAGGGACCGGGAGCTTCGTCCTTTTCGGCGTGGCCATCGGCTGCGGGACGGCACTCCTCTACGGCTTGGTGCGGTGGTGGCTGCCGGCCGGCCGGGCCGGCGGAGCGGCCTTCGGGCTGTTGCTGTTATTAGTACTCGGTACCGTGCTTGGGCCGTTGCAGCCGGACAGCCGGGACTTTGAGGTGGTGGGCCCTGGCTGGCTCTCGATCGCGGCCTTCTCCGCGCTGGCCATTGCCCACGGCATGCTCGTCGCGGTGGCCACGGCTTGGCTGTCCCGTCGCCTCCCGCTGCTGCGGACGGCCAAGGACCTGCAATGGTACCTTCCGCTGCTGCTCCTACTGGTCCCGCTGGGCGGCGCCAGCGTGGTGGTCGCGGCCTGGATTGTCGCCGCCGTCGTGGTGGGCTGGGCACTTGCGGCCCTCAGAGTGAAGCTCTTCGCAGACTGGCGCGCCGGGCGGCCTGCGGGCCCGGGACGTCGGGAAGAACTGCTGCAGCGGAGGGTACTGCTGGGCGGACGCATCGCTTTGGTGGTGCTGGCTTCGGCCTGCACGCCCGGTTTCATCATCTCCATGGCCACCATCATTGCGGCCGAGCGCGGGTAGTCCACCTACTGCTGCGGCGGGTTCAGCCGACGGAACGGTGCCGCACCGATTTGCTTCGGCGGGTTCAGCCGACGGCGCCGTGCCGCACCGAAGCTTCGGCGGGTTCAGCCGACGGAACGGTGCCGCACCGATTTGCTTCGGCGGGTTCACCGACGGAACGCCCCAGAGAACAGCACCGCCCCCGCCGGATGGGGAAACGGCGGGGGCGGTGCTGGCCGGCCCGAAGGCCGGCGGCAGGACAGCCCGCCGAACGGAGGCGGCGGGCGTGCCGGGCTTGGGGTTCTAAGCGGCGGCGTTCTGCGGAGTGCGGATGGTGGCGAAGCCTTGTGCCCACAGCACAAGCTGGTCGGCCATCGGGGCCAGCGTTCCGGCATTCTGCTCGGTCGGCTTGAACTCGGAGAAGTTCTCGAAGTCGGTGAACAGCGAGAACATCACCTGGTTGCGGACCACGGCCACCTGCAGCTCGGCCAGCATATTGCGCAGGTGTTCGGCAGCGCGGACGCCGCCCATCGAGCCGTAGGAAACGATGCCGGCAGCCTTGTTGTTGAACTCGACGTTCAGGTAGGACAACGCGTTGGCCAGGGCGGACGAGACCGTGTGGTTGTATTCGTTGGCCACGAAAATGTAGCCGTCAAACTCGCTGATCTTGGCCGACCAGGCCTTGGTGTGGTCGGCCTGGTAGTTCTGGTACGCGGCCGGGTAGGCCTCGTCCAGCAGCGGCAGATTGAAGTCGGCGATGTCGACGACCTCAAAGGTGGCGTCCGTCCGAGCGGCCAGTTCGGCGGCGACCCAGTTGGCGACGGAGTCATTGACCCGGCCGGGGCGCGTGCTGCCGGTGATGATGGCGATCTTAGGGAGGCCGGCGGCGGCTTCGCTGCGAGCGGCCTCGGCCGGCTGGGCGACGGGTGCATCCGTGCGGGGCTCCGCAGCGGAGGCCGCAGGGTTGGCGGCAGACCGGCGGGCGCTGGACTTGCTGAAAAGATTCTTAAACCAGGACATTGCAGCCTTCGATAGATTGCTTGAGCTTTCAACTATCCTATCCGGCCGAAGAATGACATGTCAACAAAGGGCAAGGCTGCCCGCTCCGGGGCACGGGCGAGCGACTGGAATCGCCCTGAATCCGGGCCGGCGCGGCGGAGAAGCGGGCCCCTTCCGGGGTTCCGCAGCCAGGGTACGGGCGTGCCCATAGAAGCCGGCTCCCCAAATAGGGAGCGAGACACGCCTCCGGGCAGCCCTCCCCCGCCAACATGGCGAGACCGAACCCCCACAAGGGCACTCTCTCCCCCATCAGGGAGCGAGCGAACTGCCGGGCGGGCGGACGTGTTCGAAGATGACCGTGGTATTCGTGCCGGCAACCTCGGGGCGGACGCTGAGGTTGTTCGCGACCAGGTCGCGCAGCGCGTTGGAGTCCGCCACGGCGACATGGATCAGGAAGTCGCGGTCGCCGGTCACAAAGAAAATCCCCTCCACCGCGGGCAGGCCTGACAGGAAGTCCTTGAACTGGGTCAGGTTCGACCGCGCGTGCGCCTGCAAGCGGATGGAGATCAGCGCCTGCAGGCCGCGCCCCACGGCCGCAGGGTCCACGTCGGCATGGAAACCGCGGATCACGCCGCGTTCGCGCAGGGAGCGGATCCGGCTCAAGCACGTCGAGGGGGCGATGCCGGCCGCCGCCGCGATCGCGTTGTTGGGGGTTCGGGCGTCGGCTTGGAGCATCTCGACGATCAACCGGTCGATGCGGTCCAGCCCCGAACCCGCAGGAGCCCCGAACGGGCGTCGAAGATCATTCGATTCGACCATGTGATCACCACCACTTTCTGAACTTACTGCCTGTATGCCTCACTCTTACAGAATCTTCTCCTAACGGCTTGAGAAACGGGTAAACATTCTTCAGGATGGGTCCGAGAGAAGAGTCGACCCGAGGAGCACACGATGTACTCTCGCGCACACGCCCCGAGCACCGCCGTCGTCGTGGGTGCAGGCATGGTTGGCTTGGCCACCGCCTGGCATCTGCAGGAACGCGGCGTGGAAGTCACCGTTCTGGACCGATCAGGCGTCGCCGCCGGCGCCTCGTGGGGCAATGCCGGCTGGCTCACGCCCGGCATGGCCATGCCGTTGTCGGACCCGACCATCTGGACCTACGGGCCCAAGGCGCTGGTCGACCCGACGGCGCCGCTGCACATTCCCGCCCGCCTGGACCCGCAGCTGTGGAAGTTCCTGGCCCGCTTCGCGCTGCACGGCACGCAGAAGGCCTGGGACCGGACCATGGCCGCGCTGACGCCGATCGACAAGATGGCGCTGGAGAGCTTCGATGAGCTGACCGATAACGGCGTCGAATCGTGGACGCGCAAGGGACCCTTCATCGTCGGTTTCGAGGCGGAGAAGGAAAGCCGCCACTTTGTCCACGAGCTGGCCAACGTGGAGAAGGCGGGCCAGTCCGTCCCGCTGAGCCGCCTGGACAACCCCCAGGTCAAGGTGCCGCAGCTGTCCGCCGGCGTCTCGACGGTGTTCGAACTGGAAGGCCAGCGGTTCCTTGAGCCCGGCCCGTTCGTCGAGGCCCTTGCCGCATCCGTCGTGGCACGCGGCGGGAAGATCATTTCCGGCGCCGAAGTGCGCTCCCTGCGCCACGGCCACACCGGGATCTCGGTGGAGACCTACGCGCATGAGCCGTTCCACGCCGACGTCGTGGTCCTGGCCACCGGCGCCTGGCTGCCCGATCTCGCCAAGCCGCTGGGTGTTCGCACCATGGTGCAGGCCGGGCGCGGATACTCGTTCAGCGTGGCCACCGACCAGCCGGCCGAGTTCCCCATCTACTTCCCGGCGCGCCGCGTGGCCTGCACCCCGTACCAGGGACGGCTGCGCATCGCCGGAACCATGGAGTTCCGCGGCCCGGACGAACCGCTGCAGACCGGGCGGATCGACGCGATCCTGGCGGCCGTGCGGCCGTTGTTCACCAACATGGACCTGGAGAACCTCGAGGATATTTGGGTCGGCCCGCGCCCGGTCACACCCGACGGGCTGCCGCTGATCGGCGCCACCCGCTCCCCCGGCGTGTACGTGGCCGGCGGGCACGGGATGTGGGGCATCGTGCTGGGCCCGGCGACCGGCAAGCTGCTGGCCGAACAGATTGTCACCGGCCGGGTGCCCGACGAGATCCGGCCGTTCGACCCGCTGCGCTAACCCCCGCGGGCGGCCCGCTGACCGCCCGCTGACAGCTCGCTGGGACGGGACTAATATGGGCGGCACGTGGGGCGCAATGCTCCGCGGGAAGGTGACTGTCATGGAATCGCTCACGGTGCCCGGGTTGGACGCGCGGACCATGGAAGGACTCCGGATCCTGGCCGATACGCACCATCGCTCACCCGAAGCTGAGGCCCGGGCGATCCTCGTGCAGGCAGTCCGTGGGCTGGGCGAGGCGGACGAACTCCTGGCCTCGATCGTCGGCGACGACGATTCGGCCGACGACCGCAAACGCCGGACCGGCCGGCAGTAGGCGGGCCCGTCGCCGCGCGGCCCCCGACCGCGCGGGCAGTCGACGCGCAGGCAGTCGACGCGCTCAAAACCGCGCGCACCGCCGTCGTCGTTGTTAAACAAGCGCTGCCCCGCACCGAAACGGTGCGGGGCAGCGGAGCCTGCGGGAAATCAGCCGCCGAAGAGCGGCGAGACGGAGTTCCACAACTGGTAGACACCGAGGACCACGAACAGCAGGGCACAGATGCCCAGCGCGATGTTCGTGTGCAGGCGGTTGGCCCATTCCTTCGGGATCCGCTTGCCGTTGAGCAGGCCCAGCAGCGTCAGTGCCAGGAACGGCATGAACAACGACCCCAAGGCACCGTACAGCAGGATCAGCGCGATCGGCTTGCCCAGCATGAACAGCAACATGGGCGGGAACGTCAGCCAGAGGACGTAGAACTTGAAGTACTTGCCGCCCACGCGCGTGTCCGGGTGGCCGGACTCCTTCTTGCGCATGTTGCCCCAGAAGTCGGCGAACATCAGGGACACGCCGTTCCAGACGCCGATGATGGAGGAGAAGGAGGCGGCCCAGAAACCGACGAGGAAGCCGGTGCCGACCACGTCTCCGTACTCATCCTTGAGTACCCCGTACAGGTCCAGCAGTCCTTCGTCGCCGGCGCTCAGTGAAACACCCGCGGTGCGGACTACTTCGGCGCCGACAATCAACATGGCGATGACGAAGATGCCGGTCATGACGTAGGCCACGGAGTTGTCGATGCGCATGACGCGCATCCACTTGGGTGTGTGCCAGCCCTTTTCGCGAAGCCAGTAGCCGTAGGCCGCCAGCGTGATGGTGCCGCCCACGCCGCCCGCGAGCGCCAGGGTGTAGAACACCGCGCCCTCTTCCTGCGGGATCATGGGCACCAGGCCGCCGATCATCTCCGGGATGTTGGGCACGGCGATGATGGCCAGCCCGACGACGGTAACGAACATCAGCCCGACGAAGAAGGCGGTGATCTTCTCGAAGGTGGCGTACTTGCCGAACCAGACCATGACAAATCCGGCCAGGCCCATCAGGATCGCCCAGGCCCACAGCGGCAGCACCGGGAACATCGCGGCCAGCGGCAGCGCTGCCGATGACATTGCCGTGGCACCGTAGACGAAGCCCCAGATCATGATGTACGGACCGAAGTACCAGGTGGTCCAGCGGCCCAGCGAGCGCCAGCCCTCGAAGATCGTCTTGCCCGTTGCAAGGGTAAAGCGTCCGGCACCTTCAACCAGGATGATCTTCAGGATGACGCCGACGATCACCGCCCAGAACAGCCCGTAGCCGTACCGGGAGCCCGCCACCAGCGTGGCCACCATGTCCGCGGCGCCGACGCCTGTGGCGGCGACAACGAGACCGGGACCGACGATCTTCCACTTGGCGGGAGCGCCGCCGTCGTTATCCACCCGTGCAGCGGCATCGAGCGTGCCCGGGGCATTGTTCTCAGTGGCCATGAGCCATGTATTCCTTACCGTGATGGAGCTTGTCCGCAGAAAGAGGCGGCAAGAGTGCCGCCCGTCACCGGACCCCGTCTAGTTTCTCACGCGTTCTGAACGCCCGGTCGGTAAATAGCCGAGGGGGCCACTCGCGGAACCGTTCGGCGCAACACAGGCACTCTTCGGCGGGAAAGTGGCGTGCGATTGTGGTCGTTCGCATACCCGCTGCGGTTGGTCGCAGGGGTCGGTGGTGCGGTCCTCAAGGTGCGGTTCTGGGGGCGCGGGCGCTGCGGTTGATCACGGGGGTCGGTGGTGGCGTCGGACGGGGTCGGTCCTCGGGGTGCGGTGCTGGGGGTGCGGGCCGCGGTGTGCTCGGGGTGTGCTGCTCCCGCCCGTGGACGCTGCAGGCCCTAGCGCCGGGCCGGCACCCAAGGGTCGCAGGCTTCAACCGCAAGCCGCCGATAGGCCTCGGCGTTGCCGGACACCACGGTCAGGCAGTGCCTGGAGGCGGTCGCGGCGATCAGCGACTCGACGGCCGGCACGTCTTGAATGGCCAGCGGCGCCCAGGCCTCGGCCACCTGCTGGTCAACCGGCAGGATAAAGGCCGAGAACCGCGCGGTCAGCTCGACCAGCCACGCGTCGGCCTGCCCGGTCAGCGCGGAGTCCTGGGTGCTCAGCGCCCGCAGCTCCCCCAGGGTCAAGGCGGAGATGTAGACCCGGGAGCGGCGGCGCCGCCGCAGGAAGTCGACGACGGCGGGGTCCGGGCTTTCGCGCCTGAGCTCAACCACGACGTCGGTGTCCAGCAGCAGCCCGCGGGCCCGCCGCGGGCCGGAAGCTGCGGTGGGCACCTGCGCGGCCGCGGGAGTCTGAGACGCGGGCGCGGCCGGCGCCTGCGCGGTGGCGTGGGCCTTCGGTCCGGGTCCGGTCTGCGCGGCTGCGTGGGCCTTTGCTGTCGGCACGGTCCGCGTGGTCATTGCGCCGCGGCGATGTCGCGCTGCTGCCCGCGGGGCTGCCGGGCGGCATCCAGCAGGAAGTCTACGAAGGCCTCGCGCGCTGCGGAAACCTGTTCATAGTCGGCCAGGCTCAAGACCTGCAGTTGCGGGGAGTGAGGGATGTCCATGGCAGCCGGCGCCGGGCGCCGCGTCCTTTCGCGTGCTCTTGCCCGCATCGGTAGCCGAGGCTGATGCGGGCCGCTTCGTCATCCGAACCACCCAACGAGCGTGGGGTTGGTATGTGGCCAAGTCGGAGCTTGGCGGCCACAGTTCTTGAAGCTGTTGGCAGTATAGCCAGAGCGGCCGCCAGACCGCCGGAGACCGCGGTCACATCGCGTAACAGGAATCCCGGGCCGGGCGCCCATGCCCCATTCGCGAAAATGTCGGTGCCGGACGGTAGACCTGTAACTGCCGGCAGGCACCGGCTGGTGGCGGGATATCGTTGGGGGGACCCGCCGCCCGCCGGGTTGGCACCTGCGCACCTGTTTAAAGGAGGCACCGTGTTTCTGCTCGACTCCGAAGTCGACGGGGCTGACCGCGACCTGGTCTACACAGCCAGCGACCTCGTCGTCGCCGCCCAGTGCGAGTACCAGCTGCTGCGCAAGCTGGACGAGAAGCTGGGGCGCTCCCCCGTGGCGGATTTTGGCCGCGACGAGATGCTCGAGCGCACGGCGGAGTTGGGCGATCTGCACGAGCACCGGGTCTTGCAGCGCTTCCGCGACACCTTCGGCGCCGGCGTGGCGGAGATTGCCGAGACCCGCAGCTACACGCGGCAGGATTTGCAGGCCAAGCACGACGAGTCGATCGCCGCGCTGCGCTCCGGCTCAGACGTGGTGTTCCAGGCGTCCTTCTTCGACGGCCGGTTCCATGGACGGTCCGATTTCCTGGTCAAAACCCACAACGACGGCGGAGCTGCCGCCTACGCGGTCTATGACACCAAGCTGGCCCGACACGCCAAGGTCACCGCGCTGCTGCAGCTGGCCGCGTACGGGGACCAGCTCCTCCAAGCCGGCATCGCCGTGGCTCCCACCGTGACGCTGGTGCTGGGCGACCGGCGGCACAGCAACCACAGCCTCACCGACCTGCTGCCGGTTTTTCGCGAACGCCGCACCAGGTTCCTCAACCTCGTTACCGCACACCGCGAACAGCCAGACCAGGTCCGTTGGGGGAACGAAAGGGTCACCGCGTGCGGACGCTGCAACTACTGCTCCGAACAGGTTGAGCTGCACCGGGACCTGCTGCTGGTCGCGAACATGAGCACGCTGCGCCGGCGCAAGCTGCGAGCGGCCGGGATCTTCACCATCGACCAATTGGCCGCCCTGGAACTTCCACCCGGTGAACCGAGAGACGGCGCGCTGGCCCGGCTCCGCGACCAGGCACGAATGCAGACCGGCTCCGCCACGCCGGACGGCCGGGTGACCTACCGCAAGGACGGCACGGAACACGAGGTTTCGTACCGTGTGCTGGAGCAGCACACACTGTCCCGCCTGCCTGCGCCCAACCCCGGCGACATCTACTTCGACTTCGAGGGCGACCCGCTGTGGCAGGACGAGGACGGCGAGTGGGGGCTGGAGTACCTTTTCGGCGTGGTGGAAAATGCGCCGGCTGCCGGCACGGCCCCGCCGTTTAAGCCCTTCTGGGCGCACAGCCGCGCCGGCGAACGGCAGGCGCTGGCGGATTTCCTGGAATATGTCTCCGATCGGCGGCGCCGGTATCCGGGGATGCACATTTACCACTACGCCAACTACGAGAAGGCCGCATTACGCCGGCTGTCGCTGCAGCATCTGGTGGGTGAGGAAACCGTGGACGGTTTGCTGCGCGAGGGTATCCTGGTGGACCTCTACGACACGGTCCGGCACAGCCTGCGGATCTCGGAAAACTCCTACAGCATCAAGAAGCTCGAGCCCTTGTACATGGGAGATAACCTGCGGTCCGGCGACGTCAAGGACGCCGGAGCTTCCGTGGTCGCATACGCCCGCTACTGTGCGGCCAGGGACGCCGGCAACGACGCCGAGGCAGAGACGGTCCTGAAAAGCATTGCCGACTACAACGAGTACGACTGCCTCTCCACGCTGGAACTGCGCAATTGGCTCCTGCGGTTGGCGGCCGAACGCGGAGTCGTGCCGGGACGCACGACCACCGCGGCGGCCGCTGCCTCTGCCGCGAGTGGGACGTTGGCCACCGACGACGAACCGCTGCCGCCGGAGGAGCGGCGGCTGCACGACTACGTCGAGGCTGCCGCCGACAGGGCCGCCCGGCGAAACGAAACGCTGTCCGCCGATGAACAGGCCGTCGCCATGGTCGCGGCCGCGGTCGGCTACCACCGGCGGGAAGCGAAGCAGTACTGGTGGGCCCATTTCGACCGGCTCGACGCCCCGCTGGAGGACTGGGCGGATACCCGCGACGTCTTCACCGTGGATTCCGCGCGCGTGGTTTCCGGGTGGGAGAAGCCCACGTCGCGCAGCAACCCGGTCCGCGTGCTGCGGCTCACCGGCAGACTGGCGCCCGGATCCACCATCAAGGAAGGCAGCCTGCTCTGCCGGCTCTACGACCAGCCCTTCCCGGCGTTCCTCTGCGACCAGAACGACGGCGTCAATCACCGCGCGTACTGGTTCGGCGCCGAAGTGCTGGAACTGGGGGCCGACGGCGAGAAGGACACGCTCCTGGTAAAGGAGCGGCTGCCCCGCGGTGCCGACGAGTACAACGAGCCGCCGGTGGCGCTCACACCCGACAAGCCGCTGCCCACCACCTCCATCCGGCAGGCCCTCGCAGACCTCGCCGCTGCGGTTGCCGGCACACTTCCCGGCTTCCCGGCCGAACCGGCGCTGGACCTGCTGCGCCGTCGCCCGCCGCGGCTGGCAACGCTGGCGCGGCTGCCCGAGGTCCAAGACCACCCCGACGGCTACGTGGACGCGATCACCGCCGCCGTCGCCGACCTGGACGATTCCTACCTGGCGGTTCAGGGACCGCCGGGTACCGGCAAGACCTATGTCGGTTCGCACGCCGTCGCCCGGTTGGTGGCCCGGGGCTGGAAGGTCGGCGTCGTCGGCCAGTCGCACGCCGTGGTCGACAACATGCTGCGCGCCGCCATCGAGAAGGCCGGCGTGCCGCCGGAAGTCGTTGCCAAAAAACCCAACGGCGACCACGACCTGCCGTGGACCAACCGGAGTACGGACGATGTGGCCCGGTTGCTCGCCTCCCCCGGGGGCGCGTTGATTGGCGGCACGGCATGGACCATGACGGGGTCTGCCGTCCCGCCGAAGTCGCTGGATCTGCTGGTCATCGACGAAGCCGGTCAGTTCTCGCTGGCCAACACGCTGGCCGTCTCCCGGGCCGCCAGGCGCCTGCTGCTGCTGGGTGATCCGCAGCAGCTGCCCCAGGTGACCCAGGGAACGCATCCGGAACCGGTCGACGAGTCGGCACTCGGGTGGCTCTCTGACGGCCATGCCACGCTGCCGCCGGAGCTGGGCTATTTCCTCGCCCTGAGCTGGCGCATGCACCCGGACCTGTGCCAGGCCGTCTCCGTCCTGGCTTACGAGGGGCGGCTCAAGTCGGCGCCGGCCGCCGCGCTGCGGCGGCTGGAAGGAGCTCCGCCCGGGGTGGAATGCGTGTACGTGAACCACCACGGCAACGCGACGTCGTCGCCCGAAGAAGCCGCCGAGGTACTGGCCCAGGTCCGCCGGCATCTGGGCCTGCCCTGGCGTACGGACGGCACGGCACGGCCGCGCCCCCTGGCCGGAACGGACATCCTCGTGGTGGCACCCTACAACGCCCAGGTCCAGCTGATCCGTTCCGTGCTGGACGGCGCCGGGCTGGCGGAGGTCCGGGTGGGCACGGTGGACAAGTTCCAGGGCCAGGAAGCGCCGGTTGTGATCGTTTCCACCGCGGTGTCCGCCGCGTCCGAGGCGCCGCGCGGAATGGAATTCGTGCTTAACCGGAACCGGAACAACGTGGCTGTCTCGCGCGGGCAGTGGCGGGCGGTTATCGTGCGTTCCCGCGCCCTCACGGACTACCTGCCGGCACGGCCCGCCGGGCTGGAGGAGCTGGGGGCGTTCGCGGGGCTCTGCGACTGCACGAATTGACCTCACCGCGCCCGCTCTCTGGATGTGGAATGTCGTCTCAGGGGTCAAACCGCCCGACAGGCTGCGGATGCGCGGCTACGTCAGTGGCGAAATTCGCTACGGTGCCAGCCTCGGTCATGTTTGAATGAGGATTGGCAGCTTGGCGGGCCAACCACCGGTTGTCCGTGCCGGCTGGAAGTGTGCACTGAGTAGTTTCCGCACAGTAATTCCGACGAGAGGAAGAACATGAGCAAGTACGAACTGCCCCAGCTCGACTACGATTACGCGGCCCTGGAGCCGCACATCTCGGCGAGGATCATGGAGCTGCACCACTCCAAGCACCACGCCACCTACGTGGCCGGCGCGAACACCGCGCTGGAGCAGCTGGCCGACGCCCGCTCAAAGGGCGAATTCGGCAACGTGCCGAAGCTGTCCAAGGACCTGGCCTTCCACCTCGGCGGGCACACCAACCACTCGATTTTCTGGAAGAACCTCTCCCCGGAAGGCGGCGACAAGCCCACCGGCGAACTGGCCTCCGCCATCGATGAGTACTTCGGTTCCTTCGACGCGTTCCGCGGCCACTTCGGCGCCGCAGCGCTGAGCCTGCAGGGCTCGGGCTGGGCCGTGCTGGCCTACGAACCCCTGGGCGGCAACCTGGTCATCGAGCAGCTCTACGACCAGCAGGGCAACATCCCGGTAGGCACCATTCCGCTGCTGATGCTGGACATGTGGGAGCACGCCTTCTACCTCGACTACGTCAACGTCAAGGCCGACTACGTCAAGGCGTTCTGGAACATCGTCAACTGGGCCGACGTCGCAGCCCGCTTCGACTCCGCCCGCTCCGGCGCTTCCTCGCTGATCACCCCGGCCAAGTAACACTGGCCAACCGTGCTCGGGCACGGAGATGACCCAGGCACCGCCGCTGAGCCGGACAACCGGCTCAACGGCGGTGCCTCATCGTTAAAGATGTGTGTCGATGACTTCCTTTGGCCGCCCCGACAGCAGGCTCGTCCTGCGCACGGCGCCGGGCACCAAGCCGACCTAATCGACGGTCAACGACCAGGACTTGTTCGAGGCCGACGGCATCAGCAGCGATGACCAACCGGAACGTTTTTAGCCACGGCAAAGGCCCGGTCGGGGTGGTGACGCTGCGCGGGTGCGCATCGCTGGACCACTCCCGACCGGGCCTTCGTCTTGCTCAGCGGTAGGCGCTCATTCAGTGGCCGACGCTGGCGAGGATCTCCTCGAAGCTTTTGGATTCGACGCCGCCACGGCCGCGCTCGGTTACCGGAGCGCCCTCCACCAGGTCGACCAGTTCGGCGGCCGCCCGGTCCGAGCGCTCCGACAGCCCGCCGGTTCCCGCCTCGCCGGCGCCCCAGTCCTCCGGTGCGGCAAAGACCGTGGTTTGTACCGTGCGGGCACGGAGGTAGCTGAACAGCGGACGGACGGCGTAGTCCAGGGCCAGCGAGTGGCGGGCGCTGCCACCGGTGGCGCCCATCAGCACCGGTTTGCCGGCGAGCGCGCGCGGCTCGACCACATCGAAGAAGGACTTGAACAGCCCGCTGTAGGAGGCGCTGAAGACCGGGGTCACCACGATCAGCGCATCGGCTGCCACGGTTGCCTTGAGCACTTCGTCCAGCTTCGGCGCGGCGTAGCCGGTCACCATGTTGTTGGCGATATCGACGGCGTGGTCACGCAGCTCCACCAGTCGGACCTCGGCCTCGACGCCCTTCAGGCGGAACTGGTCCACGGCAGAGGCAGCCAATTGGTCAGCCAGCATCCGGCTCGAGGACGGAACGCCGAGTCCGGCGGAAATAACAACGATCTTGCGCTCTGACACTGAGACCCTCCTGGTTTGTTCATGCAATCGCATCTAGATGGGTCAACCAAGGCATCGTGAAGATTATTCCGGGGCGAGCCGACGTCGGAGGGCGGGGCGCCACGCTTCGGCGGCGGGCGTCGGCCCGCAAGAAGCACACGAGCCGCCTTCAACGGGCCACAAGAGGTGTTGGACTGCGGGGGCGAGGCTGCCTCAACCCTAGCCAGCCCCCATCCAAGAGGGCTACCGTGGCACCCACCATCCATGACTTCCGCATCAGAGGAATCCCCATGAGCAGCAATCGAGCAGTGGCTTACAAGGAACCCGGCAAGGTCGAAGTGATCGACATCGACTATCCAAGTTTCACGCTCAAGGATGGTCCGGGGGTCCACCCAGACAACGTGGGCCGGCAGGTATCGCACGGAGTCATCCTGCGCACCGTTGCCACCAACATCTGCGGCTCCGACCAGCACATGGTCCGGGGCCGTACTACTGCCCCGAAAAACCTGGTCTTGGGCCATGAAATCACCGGCGAGGTCGTCGACGTCGGCTCCGACGTGGAGTTCATCAAGGTCGGCGACATCGTCTCCGTCCCTTTCAACATCGCGTGCGGACGCTGCCGGAACTGCAAGGAGCGGAAGACCGGCATCTGCCTGAACGTGAATCCGGAGCGCCCGGGCAGCGCCTACGGCTACGTGGACATGGGAGGCTGGGTGGGCGGCCAGGCCGAGTACGTGCTGGTCCCCTACGCCGACTGGAACCTGCTGAAGTTCCCGGACAAGGACCAGGCGCTCGAGAAGATCATGGACCTGACCATGCTCTCCGATATCTTCCCCACCGGCTTCCACGGCGCCGTCACCGCCGGCGTGGGGGTTGGATCCACCGTGTACATTGCCGGCGCCGGCCCCGTGGGGCTGGCCGCTGCGGCCAGTGCCCAGTTGCTCGGCGCCGCCGTCGTGATTGTCGGGGACATGAACGAGGGCCGCCTCGCCCAGGCGCGCAGCTTCGGCTGCGAGACCGTGGACGTCTCCCAGGGCCATCCCAGGGACCAGATCGAACAGCTTTTGGGCGTCCCGGAGGTGGATTGCGGCGTGGACGCGGTGGGTTTCGAGGCCCGCGGGCACGGCAAGGACGCCCAAGAGGCGCCAGCCACCGTGCTGAACTCGCTGATGGAGGTTACTGCGGCCGGCGGGGCGCTGGGCATCCCGGGGCTGTACGTCACCGGCGACCCGGGCGGAATCGACGAGGCCGCGCAGAAGGGCTCGCTCTCGCTCTCGCTGGGCACGGGCTGGGCCAAGTCGCTCTCCTTCACCACGGGGCAGTGCCCGGTGATGAAGTACCACCGCGGCCTGATGATGGCCATCCTGCACGACAGGGTGCAAATAGCGAAGGCCGTGAACGCCACGGCCATCCCCTTGGAGGACGCGCCGAAGGGCTATGCGGAGTTCGACGCCGGTGCCGCCACAAAGTACGTGCTCAACCCCAACGGTTACATCAGCTAGGCCCCGCGACGGGGCCTTGAACCTAGGAGCAAACATGGACACCGTCACCTTGGAAGACGCCCGCCGGGTCATTGCCGCCGCCGAGGCCAAAGCCGCCGACATCGGCCAGCCGATGAACATCGCCGTCGCCGATGCGGGCGGGAACCTGGTCTCGCACGTGCGGATGGACGGGGCGTGGCTGGGCAGCATCGACATCTCGATCAACAAGGCCTTCACCTCGCGGGCGTTCGACATCCAGACCAAGGACCTGGGCGACAACTCGCAGCCGGGCAATCAGTTCTACGGCATCCATGCCAGCAACCACGGCCGCATCATGATTTTCGCCGGCGGCATCCCGCTCTCCCGCGACGGCCAGGTGGTCGGTTCGATCGGCGTCAGCGGCGGCTCCGGGGAGCAGGACCAATCGGTGGCGGAGGCCGGAGCGGCGGCACTCTAGTTTTGGCTCCGGAGCCGGTCAACACCTGATTATCGGCACCGGGCCGCGGACCCGAGTCCGGGTCAGCGCCTGATCGTCGGGACCGGGCCGCCGGCCGGGATTCGGCGTCTGCTCGCCGGGTTTGGCCTGCTGCGCCAGCCGAACTGACCGGTACGCGGCTACATCCGGATGCCTGCCCCTGCTTGTTGCGTTCATCACGGCAGGCCTTCACCGCTTCCGCAGTCTGCGCCGCCACGATCCACTGCTCACTTCCCCGAGAGCAGCACTGCGAAGGCTTGGTGCGCGCCGGGCCGCCAATGCTAACTGGAGGCTGCCCGGCGGAGGCGTTACTCCCGGGCGGGGGTCCGATAACGGCCGGGGAACGGCGTGTAACCTCCGAACACTCCCGGCGCGGGGCCCGGATAACGGCCCGGGAACGGCGTGTAACCTCCGAACACTCCCCGGCGTGTAACTTCCGCTCACTCCCCGGCGCGGGGGCTCCACTAACGGCCCGGGAACGGCGTGCAACCTCCGATCACTCCCCGGTAATCCAGCCGAGTATGCATCCATCTGGAGTTCGCGGCGCTGCCGGGCCGTTAGCGGAGCCCCGCAAGGAATCACCTTAGACCGAGGCACTTCTGGTGACAAGGAACACGGATAACGAATTTGTAACGCCGCGTGTCGCTCCGGTAATTTTGAATTTGTTCCTATCTATCTAGGTAGGCATCCGGTCCGCACGTCTAACCCTGCCAGCGGACCAGAAGAATCGAGCTTTACATCGAAGGCAGGGGCGGAGGAACCACTTACGGTGCTTGGGGGCACCTCGGGGTGAAGTCCTCACCGGCACAGTCCGACACTGAGTTCCGACTGCCGGCAGGACCGAGTGAACTCTCGCTCGAATCCGACAGCTAACTTCGCAGGCGCAAGAGAGGAAACCCTGTGAACAACCCTGTGCGCGGTCGTCGCCGTTCCGACACCCCCACGAATTCCCTGTCCAAGATCTCGCGTTCCGCCCTGGCTAAGATCTCCCGTTCCAGCGAGGGCTCCCCTGCCCGCCGCGAAGGGGAAGCATCCCCGGCGGCCTACTCCCTCGCCCGCAAGACCGGCTTGGCTGCCGTTGCCGCCGGCATCCTGGCCGCGGCAGTGGTCCCGGTGGCCCAAGCCGGCGGCACTACCGACGTAGGTTCCGACCGCGCCTCCGAGCAAAGCCCCGTGCAGATTCAGGCGGCCCAGGAGGCCGAAATCCGCTTTGACCGGGCCAAGGTAGCCAGCAAGGCTACGTCGGAGGAAGCCCAGGTTGCCGCCGAGGCCGCCGAAAAGAAGAAGGCCGACGAAAAGGCGGCGGCCGCCAAGAAGGCTGCAGCCGAGAAGAAGGCGAAGGCCGAAGCTGCGGCCAAGAAGGCTGCAGCGGAGAAGAAGGCAAAGGCCGCGGCCGCAGCCAAGAAGGCCGCCGCAGCCAAGAAGGCCGCCGCAGCCAAGGCGAAGACCGTCGGCTTTGCCACCGGCAAGCTGGCCGCTCCGATCCCGAACATGAACCAGACCTCCGGCTTCGGCTACCGCCAGAACCCGATCACCGGTGCTGCCGGCGAGCTGCACACCGGCATTGACTACGCCATGGCCTGCGGCACCCCTGTCCACGCGGCCGACGGCGGCAAGGTCGTCGAGGCCGGCTGGCAGGTTGGCGGCGGCGGCAACCGCATCGTAATTCAGCACGGCAGCGGCCTGAAGACTACCTACAACCACCTGCAGTCGATCGGCGTTTCGCTGGGCCAGAAGGTGGCCAAGGGCCAGGCCATCGGCCAGCTGGGCACCACCGGCAACTCCACCGGCTGCCACCTGCACTTTGAGGTTGTCAAGGACGGTCAATTGGTGGATCCGGCCGGCTGGCTCTAACCCACCCTTGACGACGGCGGAGCTTCCGCCACCAACGACGGCGATGCCCACCCGGCATCGCCGTCGTCGTTAAGGGCCGGTCAGGCGAAGGGCCTCGACGCCCGGTCCAGGGCGGCGACTTCGTCGGCGGTCAACTCCACGTCCGTGGCGGCCATCAGCTCCGGCAGCTGTTCGGGCGTCCGGGCGCTGGCCAGCGGAGCGGTAATGCCGGGCTTGGTCAGCAGCCAGGCGAGCGCGGTTGTCGTGAGGGAGATGCCGCGCGACTGGGCGACGGTCTCCAACGCGTCGACGACCGCGAAGCCCTCCATCGTGAGGTAATCACGGAGCATGCCGCCGCGCGGGCTGCTGTCGGCGTCATCCGTCGAGTGGTACTTGCCGGACAGGAAACCGGCGGCCAGCGAGTAGTACGGGAACACCGAGAGGTTGTGTTCGCGGGCCAACGGAGCATAGCCCTGTTCGTAGTCTTTGCGGGCCACCAGGTTGTAGTGCGGCTGCAGCGCGACCGGCAGCGCAAAACCGTTCTGCTGGGCGATGTTCATCCACTCGGCGATCCGCTCGGGAGACAGGTTGGACAAACCGATCTGGCGGACCTTGCCCTCCCTCACCAGGGCGTCGAACGCGGCGGCCGCCTCAATCAACGGGGTGCCCTCGTCGTCGTAATGGGCGTAGTACAGGTCGATGTATTCGGTGCCCAGCCGCTGCAGTGAAGCCTCGGCGGCAGCAGCCACGTTCACCGCCGACAGTCCCTGGAGTTCCGGATGACCGCCCACCTTCGTAGCGATGACGACCGATTCGCGGTTTTTCCGTTCGGCCATCCAGCGGCCGATGATCTCCTCGGATTCGCCCCCGCGGTTACCCGGAACCCACGCGGAGTAGCTGTCCGCGGTGTCAATGAAGTCGCCGCCGGCCTCGGTGAAGGCATCCAGCACCTGCTGTGAACCGGACTCGTCCGAGGTCCAGCCGAAGGTGTTGCCGCCCAGAGCGAGCGGGAAGATCTTGATGTCCGAAGTGCCGATCAAGCGCATCGAAGGTCCTTTCAAAGGTAAGGCGCGGCCTTCGCATGCCGCTTACGTTTAACCTAGCAGCGGCGGACGCGTTCCCCGGACGCGGTAACGGCGCCGCCGGGCGGCCGGCGGCCCGCCGGGCAGTACCGTGCTCCCCTAGACTTTACGTATGGCCGACTCGCTGACCCCGCAGCAGCGCAGCGCCAACATGGCCAAAATCCGCGGCAAGAACACCAAACCCGAGCTGTTGGTCCGGAAACTGCTGCATGCCAAGGGATACCGCTACCGCCTGCATGGCAGCGCACGCGGCGGGAAGCTGCCGGGCAAACCGGATCTGGTTTTCGCCGGACGGCGAAAAGTGATTTTCGTCAATGGCTGCTTCTGGCATGCCCATGACTGCAGGGTCGGCCGGCATGCGCCGAAGTCCAATGCCGGCTTCTGGGAAGCCAAGCGGACGCGTACGGCTGCCCGCGACGAAGCCCAACGGTCGGCGCTGCAGGCGGCCGGCTGGCAGGTCCTGACCGTCTGGGAGTGCGAGTTCAAAAAGACCGGCGATCTGGCCGCGCTCGAGGACAAACTGGTCGCTTTCCTCGCCTGAGCCGGCCCACTGGCCAACAGCCCCTCCGCCCGAGGAGAAAACCCGGGGTGGAGAGGCTGTTGGCCGGGCGGCACGCGGCGACGTGGCTGGAGCCCCGCCGGCGTTGCGTCAGAGGTGCGTGGGGGCAAACATCTTCAGCAGTGTCTGGACGACGACGACGTTCGGTCCCTCGGCGGCGAAGCTCTCCCGGAGTGCGGGGCCGACATCCTCCGGCGCCACCCGGCGTGCCGGCACGCCAAAGGCCTGTGCCAGGGCCACGAAGTCCGGCCGCGCCAGTTCCGTTGCCGTCGCCCGGCCGAACGCGCCTTCCATGTATTCGCGCAGGATGCCGTAGCCGCCGTCGTCCACAATCAGCCAGGTGACCGGAAGGTCATGCTGTCGGACGGTGGCCAGCTCGCTAATCGAATACATGGCCGAGCCGTCGCCGGAGACGGCCAGCACGCGTGCGGGCTTTCCCTGGCTGGCCAGGCCGACGCTGCCGCCGATGGCGCCGGGAAAACCGTAGCCCAGGCCGCCGGCGCCCTGCGCCGAGTGGAATTCGCCGTCGCGCGAGTCCCAGCAGCTCCAGGCCCAGTACGCGGAGATGGTCATGTCCCAGAAGGTTTGCATGTCGTCCGGCACGGCCTCGCGGATGTCCGCCATGAAGGTCCGCTCCTTGGCCAGGTCCTGGCTCTCCAGGCGGGCCTGGACCTTGGCCAGGGTGTCTTTGACCAGCTGCTCGGGCGTTTGGCCGTGCCAGTCGGGTCCGTTATCCGGATCGCCGGAGAGGGCAGCGTCCAGCGCCTGCAGTGCCTGGCCGGCGTCGGCGCGGATGCCCAGGGCCGGGCCGTTGGACTCCAGGACGCGGGGTTCGGCGTCGATCTGGATGATCCGGCCCCGCGGTTCCATGGTGAAATAGTTGCTCGTCACTTCACCGAGCGACGAGCCCACGACCAACAGGACGTCCGCATCTTCGAGGAGGTCGGTGACGTACCGGTCCTCGACCCAGGACTGCAGCGAGAGCTCGTGGTTCCACGGGAACGCGCCGTTGCCGCCCGGCGAACAAACCACCGGGGCACGCAGCTTTTCCGCGATGGAGCGCAGCCACGGTTCTGCCTTGCCCCGGCGGGCGCCGCCGCCGGCGATGATCGCCGGCCGCTTGGCCTCGGAGAGCCAGTGCACGGCCTCCTTAACCAGCTCGGTCCGCGGCGGGTTGTCGAATGCCTCGGCCAGCGCGTCCTCCACCGGCGGCACCATGATCGGGTCCAGCAGCACGTTTTGCGGCACCTCCACCCAGACCGGTCCCTGCGGCGACGAGATCGCTTCGGTCCACGCGTCCTGAATGGCCGACGGGATGCCGGACGCGTGCTGGATCAACCGCTGGCTTTTGGTGACGTTGGCCGCCGATGCCTTCTGGTCATCGAGCTGGTGCAGCATGCCCTTGCGGCGCGCGCCCAGACCTTCCAGTGGAATCTGGCTGGCAATGACCACCATCGGCACGCCGGTGGCATAGGCCTCCTGCAGCCCGGCCAACGAGGTCAGGGCGCCGGGGCCGGTGGAGAGGAACAGCACGCCGACCTCGCCGGTGGCACGCGAGAACCCGTCCGCCGCGAAGGCGGAGTTGTTCTCCACCCGGGATGAGACGAAGCGCAACGGCGAACGGGACAACGCGTCGAACAATCCCAAGGCGTGCTGCCCCGGGATCCCGAACACCGTCGTCGCGCCCAACGCGCTGAGGGTTTCGACGACGAGGTCCCCGCCGTTGCGAACGGTCGGTTCGGCCGGTGCCGTGGAGTCGGCTTTGCCTGCTGCTGTCATTCGAAGGACTCCTGATCCGATCCCTTGCCGCCGCCGACTGGCGCGCCCGCGCGCTTCAGCGCCTGGGCGCTGTAGCCGTTGCCGGACCCGCCTGCCGCGGTATCGGCCATCAGCGAGACAAGTTCGTACGCCACGTGGCTGCCGGCAACCCCTGTCATCTCCGCGTGATCATAGGCGGGGGACACTTCCACCACGTCGGCGCCGACGAGGTTCATGCCGCGGAACCCGCGGATGATTTCCAGCAACTCGCGGCTGGTGATCCCGCCGGCCTCCGGGGTGCCGGTGCCGGGTGCGTGGGCCGGATCCAGTACGTCGATGTCGACCGAAATGTAGAGCGGGGTGTCGCCGATCCGGTCGCGCAGCTTAGCCACCACCTCGCGGACGCCCTCGTAGTAAACGTCCGAACTGGTGACGATGCCGAAACCGAAACGATGGTCGTCGTCGAGGTCCTTCTTGCCGTAGAGGGGGCCGCGGGTGCCCACGTGGCAAATGGCCTCGGTGTCCAGGATGCCTTCCTCCACGGCCCGGCGGAACGGAGTGCCATGCGTGTACTCGGCACCGAAGTAGGTGTCCCAGGTATCGAGGTGCGCATCGAAATGCAGCATGGCGACCGGACCGCCGGCACGCTCGGCGGCCGCGCGGAGCAGCGGCAGGGCGATGGTGTGGTCACCGCCGAGGGTGACCAGCTTGGTGCCGGCGGCGGTCAGGTCGAGGGCGTTCTGCTGAATGGTCTCGATGGCTTCGTTGATGTTGAACGGGTTCACGGCCATGTCGCCGGCGTCGGCCACCTGGACCTCTTCGAACGGGCTCAGGTCCCATGCGGGATTGTACGGCCGCAGCAGCCGCGAAGCCTCGCGGACGTGGTTGGCGCCGAAGCGGGCGCCGGGGCGGTAGGACACGCCGGAATCGAAGGGTACGCCGACGACGGCGATGTCCGCCTGCTGCACCTGGTCCAGGCGGGGCAGCCGGGCGAAGGTGGCGGCTCCGGCGTACCGCGGGATGCGGGACGAATCGATCGGGCCAAGATGGCCGTTGGCTTCCACACGTAGCTCTTCCATGGTTCTCCTCTGAGGGGTGCGGGCGGCGGGCTGGGGGTCGGTCATTCGGAGCCGCGGATGGCTGCGTGCCGTACTGGAACGACCGACTGACGGTTGCCTCATGTGCAACATCTGTTGCCTGTGATGTTATTTGTGGTGGGGGTAACAGTCAAGGCCGCGGTCCGGGCGGCAAGGCGGCAGGGCGGCCAACGCGGAACGGCGCGGCGGCTATCGCGGCACGGACGCCACGGCTACACGGCACTGGCGGCTACCGCGGCACGGACGGCAGCGCAACACGGGCACTAGCGCGCGGCCGCCGGGACCAGCGTCCAGGTGACGATGGCCTCTTCGTCGGTCTCGTTTATCCACGTGTGCGGCTCCCGCCCGGAGAAGGAGATGGTGTCACCGGCGTCGAGTTCGTAGCGCTCGGAGGTAAAGACCAGCGTGATTTTGCCGGCGATCACGTGCAGGACATCCACGTCGCAGTCCACGGAGTAGAGATCGGCCTCCCCGCGGCCCCGCGGTTCGATCACGGCACGGATGATTTGCAACCGGCGCTCGTGCCGGGCGGTCAGCAGCTCCTCCTTGATGCCTTCGCCGCCCAGATTGATCCGCGGCCCCTCCCCCGCGCGCGAGACGTGCGTTTCCGGCATCGAGAAGAGGTCACCGATGGAGATGGACAGCACCTGGCACAGGGTGACCAGCGAGGCTACCGACGGCGAAGTCAGGTCGCGCTCCACCCGGCTGAGAAATCCCTTGGTGAGCCCTGTCGAATCTGCCACCTGTTCGATGGTCATGCGCTGACCTTGGCGTGCGGCGCGGATCCGCGAACCTATGGCCACCGGGTCATTGCTGGGCTCGACTGGCAGTGCCTTCACTAATCATCCTTCTCGGTGCAGAGTTGACGGAGGTGGCATGCAGGGGTGGCCGAACCACCCCTGCGGAACCAGCGGCAGCGTGGCCGAGTTGACCTGTGCCGCGTGCCACATTTAGCTTAACACTCAACACTTGTTGCCCCACAGGCAATTTTCGGCATGTGTTCCGCGCTATTCTCCCCTGGAGTCTCCCTTGGACAATCAAATCGTCAACGTCGTGATCGTGGTGGCCTATCTGGCCGCCATGCTGCTCTTCGGATGGTGGGGCAAAAGCCGCACCAAGAACACCAGCGACTATCTGGTGGCCGGCCGCCGTCTCGGCCCCGTCCTCTACACCGGCACGATGGCCGCCGTCGTTCTGGGCGGAGCCTCCACCGTCGGCGGGGTGGGCCTGGGCTACAAGTGGGGCATCTCCGGGATGTGGCTGGTCGTCGCGATCGGCTCGGGCGTGCTGTTGCTGAGCCTGCTCTTCGCCCCGACCCTGCAGAAGTTGAAGATCTACACCGTGGCACAGATGCTCACACTGCGGTACGGCGTGCATGCCACCAAGGTGTCGGGCATCGTTATGCTGGCGTACACGCTCATGCTCTGCGCCACGTCCACCGGGGCGTACGCCACCATCATGGTGGTGCTCTTCGGCTGGGAGCGCTGGCTGTCCATCGCCGTCGGCGGCGCCATTGTGCTGATTTACTCCACGGTCGGCGGCATGTGGTCCATCACGCTGGCCGACATGGCACAGTTCATCATCAAGACTGTCGGCGTCTTCCTGCTGATGCTGCCGTTCACCTGGTCGGCCGCCGGCGGCCTGGACGGCATCCGCTCGCGCGTCGATGCGGAGTTCTTCTCGCTGACCGGCATCGGCGTCCAGACCATCATCACCTACTTCGTGGTCTACACGCTGGGCCTGCTCATCGGTCAGGACATCTGGCAGCGCGTCTTCACCGCCCGCAACCCGGGGGTCGCCCGCTGGGGCGGCGCGACGGCCGGCATCTACTGCATCCTCTACGGAGCCGCCGGCGCCCTGATCGGCATGGCGGCCTCCGTGGCACTGCCGGCCATCGAAGTCGAGGACGACGTCTACGCGGACGTGGCCATGAACCTGCTGCCCATCGGCATCGGCGGCATTGTGCTGGCCGCGGCCGTGGCCGCGATGATGTCGACGGCGTCCGGCTGCCTGATCGCCGCGGCGACGGTGGCCCGCGCCGACGTGGTGCCGTTCGTGGCCTCCTGGTTCGGCAAGCACGTCCATTACGACCACGAGAACACCGAACACGATGTGGCCGGCAACCGGTGGTGGGTCTTCGGCCTGGGTGCTGTCTCCATCCTGCTGGCCATCGTGGTGCAGGACGTGGTCGCCGCGCTGACCATTGCGTACGACATCCTGGTGGGCGGCCTGCTGGTCGCGATCCTGGGCGGCCTGATCTGGAAGCGCGGCACCGGCCTGGGCGCCGCGTGGTCCATGGCGGCCGGCACCATCGTCACGCTGACCACCATGATCGTGCTGGAGATTAACGCCGAGGAACAATATGCCGGCGTTTACGCCAACGAGCCGATCTACTACGGCCTGATCGCCTCCGCGCTGGTCTACGTGGGAGTGTCGCTGCTCACGAAGCCCACCGATGCCGCCGTGCGCCAGGCGTGGGACCGCCGGGTGGCGGGGCAGGCAACGGAGGAAGTCCCGGTCGAGGGCCCCGACGAGGTCGCCACGCGCTGACGCGGTGCGCTGCCACATACGTCTGCTGGCGTGGGCTCTGCCCCGAACGGCAGCTGAGGCTGGCGCCTTGCCCGAACGTCTGCTGACGCTGGTGCCTGGGTCCGGCTAGGAGACGGTGACGGCAGGGCGGTCCTCAAGGGACCGCCCCGACCGGCTACAATGGAGGTTGCGAAGGGGAGTAGCTCCACCGCCGCGCGGTTAACGCGCACTGGGCGTGGAGGCCTGTCGACACACTGGCCAGCGTTAGCGGCCCGGCAGTCCACCTGAGCGCAGGGCAGGTACCGCCTGTTCCGCTGCGCCCGGGCGAGCGAGACCTTCGGTCAGTTGATGGTTAACTGACCGGAGATCGTCGAACCGTCTCCGGTCCGACTCAGGAGCAGCGTGACAACGAGCCCCGATCCAGCCGGCCCCGACCCTATGGACGCCCACACCGACGGCAAGGCATCGCCGTCGAAATCCGACATCCGGCTGTGGCGCCGCTATCTTGCCGACGAACGCGCCGAAGCCGCCATCTACCGCGATCTGGCAAGGCGCCGCGAGGGCGAGGAACGCGAGATCCTGCTGGCCCTGGCCGACGCCGAGGGCCGGCACGAAAAACACTGGCGCGATCTGCTGGGCAAGCATGCCGGACAAAGGCTGCGGCCCTCGTTGCGCCGGACCGTGCTGCGGTTCCTGGCCCGCAGCTTCGGCTCGGTGTTCGTGCTGGCCCTGGCGCAACGGGCCGAGAGCCGCTCCCCCTACGGCAGTGAGCCTGCGGCCACCGAGGCCATGGCCGCCGACGAACTGATTCACGAAGAGGTCATCCGCGGCCTGGCCACCCGCGGCCGAGCCCGGCTCTCCGGCAACTTCCGTGCGGCGGTCTTCGGCGCGAACGACGGACTGGTCTCGAACCTTGCCCTGATCATGGGCATCGGTGCCACCGGGGTCTCCAGTGGATTCATCCTGTTCAGCGGCTTCGCCGGCCTCCTCGCCGGCGCACTGTCCATGGGCGCCGGTGAGTACGTGTCCGTGCGCTCCCAGCGCGAGTTGCTCTCCGCCACCCGCCCCACCCAGATCACCCTGCAGGCAGCGCCGGACCTGGACCTGAACGCGAATGAACTCGTGCTCGTGTACCGTGCGCGGGGCATGACCCAAGAAGCAGCCGAACACCGTGCCGCCGAACGGATGGGCTACCTGGACTGCGACTGCGATCCGAGCCTCTCCCTGCAGCCGCCGGAAACGTACATTAACGATTATCAGGAGATCGGCACCGGCTGGAATGCCGCCCTGTCCAGTTTCCTGTTCTTCTCGAGCGGGGCGCTGATTCCGATCCTGCCCTACATCTTCGGCATGCAGGGTACCGCGGCCGTGGTAGTCGCGCTCGTGCTGGTCGGCGTGGCACTGCTTGTCACCGGCGGAATCGTGGGGCTGCTGTCCGGGGCCTCGCCGCTCAAGCGGGCCCTGCGGCAGCTGGCGATCGGCTTCGGTGCGGCGCTGGCCACCTACCTGCTGGGTTCCTTGTTCGGCACCACAGCGCTCTGACCCCGCTGGCCGCCCGTCCTGTTCACCCGCGGGTTACCGGACAGACCCCTACCGTTTGTCTCACGGCTTGGTTACCCTGAGGCAAGCGGTGCAACGATGCACCGCCGTCCGCCATGCCGAGGGGGACCATGAATTGGCCGCCGACCGAGGGCCCGGGCCATGCGCCGGGCGGGGCCCGGCCTGTGCCGGAAGCCGGGACGGGGCAGGAACCCCGGCGGGTCGCCACCGACGCCGCCGAGCCCCGGAAGCCGCAGCCCGACCAGGGGCAGGTCTGGATCAACCCGACGGCGCGGCCGGCGCGCGCTCCCGTGCAGATGCCCACACTGACACGGGTCCCGCAGGCCCCGGCCGCCCGGAGAGAACCGGACCACCGGGACCCGTCACCGTTCGGCAAATTCATCCTGCTGGCCGCCGCTGCGTCGCTGGCGGCGTGGGCCGTCATCTGGATGGCCCAACCGGGGCCCGCCCCGGCTGTGCAACCCGGCGGGGCCGCCGCCCTGAATGGGGTACCGTTCGATGCCGGCTCCACTCTCAAGGGTCCGGGCCATGGCGGCTTTCCGCCGTCGGGAGTCGACGCCGCGGACGAACCGCTGGGAGTGCCCGCACCCCTCAATGAGGAGAGCAGTTCCTACCGATTCCTGCCCTCGCCGTCCAAGCAGGACTACCTCGCCTACGACCCGTGCCGCCCGATCCGGTATGTGGTCCGCACTGCCGACTCCCCCGCGGGCAACATCGAGCTGGTCCATGAGGCGGTGGACCACGTCTCGGATGCCACCGGCCTGCAGTTCATTTACGAAGGAACCACGACCGAACGGCCCGCCGAGCGGCGCCGGTCCTACCAGCCAGAACGCTACGGCGAGCGCTGGGCGCCGGTGCTGATCGCCTGGTCGGACCCGGAGCAGAGCCCCTCCTTGGCCGGTCCGACCATCGGCTTGGGCGGCAGCGGCTGGGCATCGCGGGGCGGGGTTTCCGCTTACGTATCGGGTCAGATCGAACTGGACACCCCGCAGTTCCGCCAACTGCTGGGTGCCCCCGATGGCAAAGGCGCCGCCCGGGCGATCATCATGCACGAGCTGGGCCACCTGATCGGCCTGGACCACGTTGAGGATCCCAGCCAGCTGATGTACGCGCAGGCCTCGCACGACATCCTCACCTTTGCCGACGGCGACCTCACCGGCCTGGCGTTGCTGGGCCAGGGCGAGTGCGTGCCCGAGCTATAGAACCTCGAGGGCCTGCTCCACGGTGTCCACGAGGTGCACGGATCCCTCCATGGACCGCCCGCGCGCCAGCGCCTGCAGCAACGGCCAGGCAGGCATTTCCTCGGTCCAGTACTTGCGCCCGACCAGCACCATCGGCGCGAGCGCTTCCGGGGTGGCGTAGTAGTTTTCGCAGGCGTCCTGGAAAATTTCCTGCACCGTGCCGCCGGCGCCGGGCAGGAACACGATTCCGCCGTCGCAGCGCTGCAGCAGCACGGCCTCTCGCAGGGCGTTGCCGAAGTACTTGGCGATGTGGGTGGCAAACAGGTTCGGCGGCTCGTGCCCGTAGTGCAGGTGGGGATGCCCAGATTCGCGACGCCGGGTCCGGCTTTGGCGAGCACGTCGGCCGCCGCGCGGGCCCAGTCGGTGACGGACGGCCGGAAGCCGGGGACCCCGGCCAGCCGGTCCAGCGCGTCGGCAAACTCGTCATCGCCGGACGCGGAGAGTCGCGCTCCCAGGTTGGCGGCCTCCATCGCGCCCGGGCCGCCGCCGGTCGCCACGGCATACCCCTCCCTGGCGAGCAGCCTGCCCAGCCGGGCGGCGCCGTCGTAAATGGTGCTGCCCCGCTCGGCAGCGTGCCCGCCCATCACCCCCACCATCCTCCGGCCGGCGAACACGGTGGAGAACAGCGCCTCCATGGCATCGCCGATGGCATGGTCGTGCAGGCTCGCCGCGAGCGTGGAGTCCAGGTCATGGCGGGTGGCGGACCGCGACGACCAGGCGTAGACCTGCGCGTCCAGCGTCCCTTCGTAGGGTCCGGTGTCCAGCCCGCTGTAGAGCTCGGCGGCGGTGTAAACCTGGCCGCGGTACGGGTCGAACGGGACGCCGGGCAGCGTGGGGAAGATCAGCGCGCCGTTGCGGTGAAGCCAGTCCTCGGTGGCGGCCTCGAACGTGCACCCAAGGAACACCGAGCCGGCCGGGTCCATGCTGAGCAGGGCCTCCGTGCGGCCGCTGAGATCCACCGATTGGAAGTGCCAGCCGTTCATCGACGGCGGTCCCCCGTCCGTCGCCGAATGCCGGTCGGGTCGCGGCCCGCGGTCTGGCCTCAGGCCGGCCGGTCCCCCGCCTGGCTGTGGTTCGCCGGATGGCCTCGCATGGCTGGCGGGCCGGCGTCCGCCGTCGCCCGCTGCCCCGGCTCGAGGAGCCTGGGCGACGAGCCGGTCGAAGTGCTCGAGCGACTCAATCTCGACGACGCGCGGTTCCTTGTGCAGTGCCGCTGACGCTCCCATGCAGCCAGCATAACCGTCGACTCGAAGCTGCCCGCGGTGGTCCGGGCGCTACCTGTTGCTGGCTTCGGTTTGGCGCAGGTCCGTGTTCGCCGGCGGGTTGCCCTCGGTCGCGGAGGTGATCGCGAGATTCCCCTCCGAGGCCGCCTCGGCCAGGACGTCCGGCTCCAGCGAGGTGGCCAACGGCTTTTCCACCACGAACATGCACAGCACGGTGGCGGCAATGGCCATCGGCACCATGAACAGGAACAGCGGCATCAGGGCTTCGTTGTAGGACTCGACAATAACGTCGTGTACCGGTGCGGGCAGGCCGGCGACCATGTCCGGCGTCAGCGAGTTCCCGCCTCCGGTGGCCGCGACGGCGGCTGCCGGCAGGCGGTCATTGAGGAGGTTGACCAGGCGGTGGGCGAACAGGCTTCCCACGACGGCCGAGCCGAGCGTGGCGCCGATCTGGCGGAAGAAGTTGTTGGCCGCCGTCGCCGTGCCCACCTGCCGCAGCGGGAAGGAGTTCTGCACGATCAGCACCAGGATCTGCATGTTCAGGCCCAGGCCAAGGCCCAGCAGGCCCAGATAAACGCAGAGCACCCAGACGGGCGTGTCCGCGCGCACGAAGTACATCAGCAGCAGGGCCACAGCCATCACCGCCGAACCGGCCACCGGCATCCACTTGTAACGGCCGGTCCTTGAGACCAGGATTCCGGAGGTCATGGACGACGCGAGCAGCGCGGCCATCATGGGAATCATCAGCATCCCGGCCGCCGTCGCCGACACGCCGGCAGCCATCTGGAAGTAGGTGGGCATGTAGCCGAGGGCCCCGAACATGGCCACGGAGATCAGCAGGCCCGCGATGGTGGTCATAATGAAGTTGCGGTCACGGAACATGGACATGGGAATGATGGGTTCGGCGGTCTTGCGCTCCACCAGCACGAACCCGACGGCGGCCAGCACGGTGCCTGCAATGAGGGCGATGAGCACCGGGTCGGACCAGGCGAAGGTGCTGCCGCCCCAGCTGCTCACCAGGACCAGGCCGGTGGTCGCGGCCGCCATCAGCAGCATGCCCCAGAGGTCGAGCTTCGGCCGCACCTTGACGGGACGGGACTTCAGGAAGAACAGCGCGCCAATCAAGGCCAAGACGCCCACGGGAAGGTTGAACCAGAAGGCCCAGCGCCAGCCCGGTCCCTCGGTGAACCAGCCGCCCAGCAGCGGTCCGACCACGGAGGAGAACGCAAAGACTCCGCCCATGGCGCCCATGTACTTGCCGCGTTCGCGGGCGGGAACCACATCGGCAATGATGGCCTGCGACAGGATCATCAGTCCGCCGCCGCCCAGCCCCTGCACCACACGGGAAGCAATGAGCCAGCCCATGTCCGGCGCCAGGGCGCCGATGACCGAGCCGATCAGGAACATAATGATCGCCGCGACCAGCAGGTATTTGCGGCCGATCTGGTCGCCCAGCTTGCCGTAGATGGGCATCATGACCGTGGCGGCCAGGATGTAGGCGGTGATCACCCAGAGCATCAGGTTGGCGCCGTTGAGCTCGCCCACGATGGTGGGCAGTGCGGTGGCCAGGATGGTCTGGTTCAGGGCGGCCAGCAACATGGCCATCATCAGCGCAACGAATACCAGCAGCAGGTTGCCATGGCTGTGGCCATGGTGCTCCGGCCGGGACGTCGCGGATGCCGGTGGGCGCTGTAGCGCCTGTCGGCTTTCGTTGTTCATTCGGATTCCTTCAGAACTGCGCGCAGCAAGGCCAGGCTGTGTTCCAGGGCCTCGGTCTGCGATTCCAGGGTGGGTTGGGACATGGTTTTTTGCATGGCAAAGCGGATTGCTGCGCCTGCCGTCATGACCAGCATGCGGGCGGCGTCTTCGGCGGTGTACTGCCCGCCGACGGGATGGGCGGCCAGGATTCGTTCAGCGTCCGCAAGCCGGTCGGAGCCGGCGAGCAGTTCGGAGACTGCGGTGGTGACCAATTGCTCCACCTTGACGATGTACTGGACTCGGCGGTGCAGCAGGTGCGGGTGCTTGCGCAGGATCAGGTGGCGGGTGGCATCGTCTCCGCCGTGGATAGAGCGGGTGACCGCCAGCATCAACTTGCCGACTTCGTCCAGCAGATTGGCGTGGACGTCGAATTCGGCCAGCATGGCATCGTCAAGCACCGGCTCGCGCAGGCCCAGCACCGCGTCTTCTTTGCACGTGAAGTAGTTGAAGAAGGTGCGCGGGGAAACTCCGGCGGAGACCGCCACCGCATCCACGGTGACGGCCTCGATTCCGTCTTCCAGAGCCGCTTCCGCCGCGGCGTCATGCAGGGCGGCCCAGCACTCGGCCCGCTTGCGCTCACGCAGGGAATTTAGTTGACTCACCGAACCAGTGTGCCAGCGCTCCCGCTCTTGCACAAGTGCAAACATTCATTCCTGCAAGAATTGGAGCAACGTCACACCGGCAAACGAAGGAGAGGATCGGTGGCATCCGTGGCAGCTCAGCGGTAAGAAAGCAACCAACCGCGCGCTCCTACCGCAGCACCACGGTGCGGTTGCCGTGCAGGATGACCCGGCCCTCGCAGTGCCACTTGACCGCGTTGGTCAGGGCCTTGCACTCGGTGTCGCGGCCGGCGGCGACCAGGTCCTCCGGCCCGAAGGTGTGGTCGACTTCCACCGTCTGCTGGGCGATGATCGGGCCTTCGTCGAGTTCGGCGTTGACGTAGTGCGCGGTGGCCCCCACGGTTTTCACTCCCTTTTCGTAGGCCTGGTGATAGGGCTTGGCCCCCTTGAAGCTGGGCAGGAAGGAGTGATGGATGTTGATGGTGCGCCCGGTCAGCTCGCGGCTCAGGTGGTCGCTGAGGACCTGCATATAGCGGGCCAGCACTACCAGCTCCACGTTGTGGGCATCGATCAGTTGCAGCAGCTCGGCCTCGGCGGCCGGTTTCGTGTCCGGCGTGACCGGCACGTGGTAATACGGGACCTCATGCCATTCCACCAGCCCCTTGTGGTCCAGATGGTTGGACACGACGGCGACAATCTCCACCGGCAGCTCCCCCATCCGGGAGCGGAAGAGCAGGTCGTTCAGGCAGTGCCCGAACTTCGACACCATCACCAGCACCCGCCGCCTGCGGCCCTTGGGTTCCAGCTGCCACGCCATGCCGTACTGCTCGGCCAACGGGGCAAACGCCTCGCGCAGCCGCTCCGTGGAGTTGGTTCCGCCGTTCTCCCCGGCGAAGTCGGTGCGCATGAAGAAATGCCCGGCCCGCCGGTCGTCGAACTGCTTGAGCTCCTGGATGCTCTGGCGGTGCTCGACCAGGAAACCGGAGACCGCGTGGACGATACCCAACCGCTCCGGGCAGTCGAGGGTCAGGATGTGCTCGTGGTGGATCGGCATGGTTGCTACCCCGTTTCGGTCTGGCTTTTCGTGCGGCGGTCTCGTCGGGACTGCCGTGCGGCTGGCGGTTCAGCGCTGGCTGTTCAGCGCTGGCTGTTCAGCATTCGACGACGTTGACGGCCAGGCCGCCGCGCGACGTCTCCTTGTACTTGGACATCATGTCCGCCCCGGTCTCCCGCATGGTCTTGATGGCCATGTCCAGGGACACGCGGTGGTCGCCGTCGCCGGCCAGTGCCAGCCGGGCGGCGTTGATCGCCTTGACGCTGGCGATGGCGTTGCGTTCGATGCAGGGAATCTGCACCAGGCCGCCCACCGGATCACAGGTCAGGCCCAAATTGTGCTCGATTCCGACCTCGGCGGCGTTTTCCACCTGCTCCGGTGTCCCGCCGAGCACCGCGCACAGTGCACCGGCCGCCATCGAGCAAGCTGACCCGACTTCGCCCTGGCAGCCGACCTCGGCCCCGGAAATCGAGGCGTTGGTCTTGAACAGGATGCCTATGGCTGCCGCTGTGAGCAGAAAATCCACCACCGCGTCGTCGTCCGCGCCGGGCACGAACCTGGTGTAGTAGTGCAGCACGGCGGGCAGGATCCCGGCCGCCCCGTTGGTGGGGGCTGTGACGATCCGCCCGCCGGAGGCGTTTTCCTCGTTGACCGCCAGCGCGTACAGGTTGACCCATTCCATCGCCCACAGCGGGTCGGCGTTGGGCGTGCCGTCCGCTGCCCGTGCCTCCTCGGCGGCACGCAGCCTGCGCCGCAGCCCCGGGGCACGCCGGCGGACCAGCAGCGACCCGGGCAGGGTCTCCTCGGTGCGGGTACAGCCGTTTTCCACACACTCCTGCATCACCGCCCAGATGCGCAGGAGGTCCGCCCGCAGTTCGGCTTCGCTGCGCCAGGTGAGTTCGTTGGCCAGCATCACGCCGGCTATCGACGTTCCGGCCTCGCGGCAACGGGCGAGCAGTTCCGCGGCACTGGAGAACGGGTACGGGAGCCGTTCCCCCTCCCCGGCAGAGCTCGCCGCACCGGCGTCGCGCGCGGTGGCGCCGCCGTCGCGCTCCCCCGCCCCGGCGTCGCGCGCAGCCTCTTCCGCCGCACGTTCGGCCTCCTCGGCGGTGACGACGAACCCGCCGCCCACCGAGTAATAGGAGGACGCACGCAGCGGTGAGCCGCCGGCGTCGTACGCCGTGAAGGTCATCCCGTTCGGGTGCGCCGGCAGCGAGCGGCGGCGGTGCAGCACCACGTCGGAAGCAGGGTCGAACTCCACCGGGTGCGTGCCGGCGAGGCTCAGCTTCCGCGCGGCCGCCGCCTCCTGCACCTGCGCGTCCGCGGCATCCGGATCAACGGTTTCCGGGTCCTCGCCCTGCAGGCCCAGGATCACGGCCTTGTCCGACCCGTGGCCGGCCCCGGTGGCACCGAGCGAGCCGAACAGCTCCGACTTCACCCGGGCCACCGACTCCAGCAGCCCGTCCGCGGCCAGTGACGCGGCAAACTGCCGGGCGGCCCGCATGGGGCCCACCGTGTGAGACGACGACGGCCCGATGCCGATCGAAAACAGGTCCAGCGCGCTCAGTGCCATCTCAGTCCACCTCGGGCGAGGCAAACTCCGTCATGGCGTCCAGCAGCCAGCGCGCGGTGTAGTCCGCGAACGAGGCCCGCGGCATGATCCGGTAGACCTGGCCGCCGTCCCGCTCCGCGGTCTGCCACAGCAGCACCGGCACCGGGCCCAGCTGGGTGGTGATCGCCGTGCCCGGACCGAACGCCCGCGGGTGCAGGTCCGCGTGGCAGCCCTTCTCCAGCACCAGCCTGGCCGAGGGTCCGGAAAGTTCCAGCGTGGTGCGGTTCGCGGACAGGTCGACGACGGCGCCCGGCTCCCCGCCGAGCGCGGCGGTCAGGTCAGCCGTGGCGTCCGTGCCTTCGGGGCCGACCAGCAGGAACTCGTCCGGCCCCAGCCACAGGATGGCGGTCGAGTCCGCGCTACCGGAAACCTGGCCGTGGCCGGCCGGCAACGGCAGACCGGCGGCGGCCTCCAGCGCCTTGGCGCCGGCCGATCCGGGCTCCGCCCGCAGGGCGACCATGTTCAGGAACGGGATTTCACGCAGGCTGACGCCGCGTTCGCCGGCCACGGCGCCCTGGCTGATTGCCTCGGTCAGGTGCGCCAGCGGGCTGCGGCGCAGTGCTTCGATGTTGGTCAAGACCTGTTCAGCCATCACGACGGCTCCCTTCGGGGTCGTAGAGTACGGGTTCTGCGATGACGACGTCCACCAGCTGCCCGTTGAGGGGTGCCTGCAGCGTCTCGCCGATGCGGTTGCGGCCGTTTTTGATCAGGGCCAAGCCGAAACTGCGGCCCAGCGCGGCGCTGTGGTAACTGGAGGTCACGTGCCCCTCCATCGGCACCGGCGCCTCGGCCGGCGCGATCCGCGTGCCCTGGTTGACCAGCTGTGCGCCCTCCGGCAGGCGGAACGACTTGTCCACCGGCAGGACCCCGACCAGCTGCTTGCGGTCCTCGCGCAGGTTGTCGGCGCGGGTGTAGGAGCGCTTGCCCACGAAGTCCTTGGCCTTGGAGACCACCCAGTCCATCCCGGCGTCCTGCGGGGTGACCGTGCCGTCCGTGTCCTGGCCGACGATGATGAAGCCCTTCTCGGCGCGCAGCACGTGCATGGTCTCGGTGCCGTACGGGGTGATGTTGAACTCCGCGCCGGCCTCGGCCACGTCTTGCCAGACCTTCAGGCCGTACCAGGAGGACACGTTGATCTCGAACGCCAGCTCGCCGGAGAACGAGATCCGGCAGATGCGGGCCGGGATGCCGGAGGCCAGCGTGGTCTCCCGGAACGCCATGAAGGGGAAGGCGTCGTTGTCCAGGTCCAGCTCGGGCGCCAGCTTGGCGATGACCGCGCGTGACTTCGGGCCCACGACGGCGACGGTGGTGTACTGCTCGGTGACCGAGTTGCACACGACGTCCAGCTCCGGCCATTCGGTCTGCAACCACTCCTCCAGCCAGTCCAGCACCTTGGCGGCACCGCCGGTGGTGGTCGTCATGAAGTAGCGGTCCTCGTCCAGGCGCAGCGTCACGCCGTCGTCGAAGATCATCCCGTCCGGGGTGCACATCAGCCCGTAGCGGCCGAGGCCGGGCTTCAGTTTCTTGAACGCGTTGGTGTACATCCGGTTCAGGAATTCGCCGGCGTCCTTGCCGCGGATCTCGATCTTGCCCAGGGTGGTCGCGTCCATGAAGCCGACGGATTCGCGGACGGCAGCGCATTCGCGCAGCACCGCGGCGTCCATGTCCTCGCCCGGCTGCGGGAAGTACCAGGGCCGCTTCCACTGCCCGACGTCCTCGAACAGCGCGCCGTGGGCGACGTGCCAGGGGTGGATCGAGGTTAGCCGCGCCGGGTCGAAGAGCTCCCCGCGCTGCCGGCCCGCCAGTGCGGCGAATGCCACCGGCGTGTAGGGGGCGCGGTAGGCGGTGGTGCCGATGCTGCCGACGTCCGGGTTGTTTAGCGCCGCGGCGATGACGCCGATGGCGTTGACGCCGGAGGTCTTGCCCTGGTCGTTGGCGGTGCTGATCGATGTGTACCGCTTCACATGCTCCACGCTGCGCATTCCGGCCCCGGTCGAACGCAGCACGTCGGCGACCGTCTGGTCGCGTTGGAAGTCCACGAAGTGGTTCTTCCAGCCGGCGGCCTCGCCGTCGAGGGCGGGAACCAGCCACAGCGGCCGGATCGGGGAGACGGTTTCGGCGGCGGCCGCGGGGACCTGCGGGTCCACGCCGAAGCCGGCACGGGTGGCCGCTTCAGCGCCGGCGGCGGCGCCTTCCCGCAGGCTGCCGGCCAGATCCAGGGTTCCGTTGCAGGCGCCGGCGGTCTGCTGGTCCTTGACCGCGTGGCCGGGCACGAAGGCCGCCAGCTCGTCGTTCCAGGACAGGCGGCGTTCGCGCTGACTGTGCAGGTGCACCACCGGGCTCCAGCCGCCGGAGACGGCCAGCAGGTCCGTCTCGATGGTCTCCGGTTCCCCGGTCAGCTGCCCCTCGTCATCCAGACCGCTGACGACGACGGCGCTGATCCGTCCGCCGTCGTTCCGGCCTTCGGTGTCCACCACGGCACTGCCCGTGATCAGGCGGGTGCCGGCCGCGCGGACCGTCTCGGCCGCGTCGCCGCCGATCTCGGTGCGAGCCTCCACCACGGCGGCTACGGTGATGCCGGCCGCGGACAGGTCGGCGACCAGCTGGTACGCCGAGTCGTTGTTGGTGGCGACGACCACTTCGTTGCCGGCGGCCACCGCGTACCGGTTGAGGTAGCTGCGGACGGCGGAGGCCAGCATGATGCCGGGGCGGTCGTTGTTCGCGAAGACGATGGGACGTTCGTGCGCACCGGTGGCGAGCACCACCTGCTTGGCGCGGACGTGCCAGATGCGCTCGCGGGAGACACCGGCTCCCAGCTCGCCGGCCAAATGGTCGGTGCGGCGCTGGACGGCGACGATGAAGTTGCTGTCGTAGCTGCCGAATGCCGTGGTGCGGGCCAGGTAGGTGAGCTCTTCGGCGGCGGACAACTCGGCGGCGGTCCGGTCCACCCACTCCTGCGCGGGCAGGCCGTCGATGGTCTCGCCGCGGCCCGACAGCAGGGAGCCGCCGGCCTCCGGCTGCTCGTCCATCAGGATCACGCGCGCACCGCTCTTGGCTGCCTCGCGTGCCGCGGCCAGGCCGGCCGGGCCGGCACCGACCACCAGCACGTCGGTATGCACGTACTTGCGGTCGTAGACGGCCTCGTCCGTGCGGGGATCCAGCTGGCCCAGGCCGCTCAGCAGCCTGGCGTCCATGCCGTCCGTCAGCTCCAAAGCCGTCGCCGGCAGCATGGACTCGTCAACGTGCCCGGTGTAGCGGGCACTGACCTTGACCAGGGCGTTGGGCTCTTCCACGCCGGCCGACATGATGCCGCGCGGGCGGCCGAGATAGAGCGAGTCGCCCACCGTGACCTTCCCGGCGGCGAGCAGTGCGGAGGCCAGCGTGTCCCCGGCGTAGCCGGTGTAGGTGTCGCCGTCGAGCGTGAAGTTCAGCGGCTTGTTCCGGTCGATCCGGGCAGCGGCGCCGGCGGGGGCGGCAAGCCGCTGGGACTGGTTGGCGATGTTGCCGGTGGCGGTCATTTCGCTCCTCCTTCGGCCGGCTGGGCCTTGGCACCCGCGAGGCTGCCGAGTTCGATCGGTGGTTTCTCGCCGGGCTTGTACACGGCTTTGAATTCGTAGCTGACGGTGTCGCGCACCGCGTTGAACCAGCGCCTGCAGCCGGTGCTGTGCACCCAGCGTTCGGCGAACAGGCCCTTGGGGTTGGCGCGGTAGAAGAGGAACTTCGCCCATTCCGCGTCGCTCAACTGGTTCGGGTCCGCCGGGTAGGCGACGTGGGCCTGGCCGCCGTAGTGGTATTCGGTCTCGTCGCGCGGCCCGCACCAGGGGCATTCGATCAGAAGCATCTCGGTCTTCCTTCCTAGTGGGCCACGGCGGCGGCGCCGTGTTCGTCGATGAGGTGTCCGGTCTCAAACCGGTCCAAGGCAAATGGCGCGTTCAGCGGGTGCGGTTCGTCCGTGGCGATGGTGTGGGCGAAGGTGTAGCCGGCGCCCGGCGTTCCCTTGAACCCGCCGGTGCCCCAGCCGCAGTTCACGTAGAGCTGGTCGATCGGCGTCTTGGACACGATCGGCGAGGCGTCCATCGTGGTGTCGACGATGCCGCCCCAGGTCCGCAACACGTGGGCGCGGGCGAAGATCGGGAAGAGCTCGACGGCGGCCGCCATCTGTTCCTCGATGACGTGGAAGGCGCCGCGCTGGCCGTAGCCGTTGTAGGTGTCGATGCCCGCGCCCATGACCAGTTCGCCCTTGTGTGCCTGGGAGACGTAGACGTGGACGTGGTTGGACATGACCACCGTGGGGTGGACCGGCTCGTGCAGCTCGGAGACCAGCGCCTGCAGCGGGTGCGACTGGATGGGCAGCTCGAAGCCGGCCAGTTCGGCGAGCACCGAGCTGTGTCCCGCGCCGGCCAGGCCGACCTTGCCGGCGTTGATCCGGCCGCGGCTGGTTTCGACGCCGACAACCCGGTCGCCGTCCTTGAGGAATCCGGTGACCTCGCAGTTTTGGATGATGTCCACGCCCATCTCGTCGCACTTGCGGGCGAAGGCCCAGGCCACGTGGTCGTGCTTGGCGATGCCGGCGCGGGGCTGGTAGGTGGCACCCATGACCGGATAGCGGATGTCGTCCCCGGTGTTGATGATGGGGCACAGTTCCTTGATCTGGTCCGGGGTGATCCACTCGGCATCCACGCCGTTGAGCTGGTTGGCGTTCACCCGGCGGATGCTCTCGCGCACGTCCTGCAGGGTGTGCGCCAGGTTCATCACGCCGCGCTGGGAGAAGAGGAAATCGTATTCCAGTTCCTCCGGCAGCTGCTCCCAGAGTTTGAGCGAGTGCTCGTAGATTCCCGCGCTCTCGTCCCAGAGGTAGTTGGAGCGGATGATCGTGGTGTTGCGGGCCATGTTGCCGCCGGCCAGCCAGCCGCGTTCCAGCACCGCGATGTTGGTCATGCCGTGGTTTTTGGCCAGGTAGTAGGCGGTGGCCAGGCCGTGGCCGCCGCCGCCGACGATCACGGCGTCGTACGAGGATTTCGGCTCCGGATTCCGCCAGAGGAAGTCCGGGTGCTCGGGCAGCAGATCGGCCATTATTCGGCTCCGTTCGGCTCGGCGTTCAGGTTGGGGTAGAGCGGGAACTTCTCCGCCAGCAGGGCCACGCGGCCGCGGAGCTCGGTGAGCAGCTCCTCGTCCGGTGCACGGGTCAGGGCGGCGGCAATGATGTCTGCCACCTCGGTGAATTCGGCGGCGCCAAAGCCGCGGGTGGCCAAGGCAGGGGTGCCGATCCGCAGGCCGGAGGAAACCATCGGCGGGCGCGGATCGAACGGGACCGCGTTGCGGTTGACGGTGATGCCGATGGAGTGCAGCCGGTCCTCGGCCTGCTGGCCGTCCAGTTCCGAGTTGCGCAGGTCCACCAGGACCAGGTGCACGTCGGTGCCGCCGCTGACCAGGCTGATGCCGGCGGCCGCCACGTCGTCGGCCAGCAGCCGCTGGGCCAGCAGCCGCGAGCCCTCGAGGGTCCGCTGCTGGCGGTCCGCGAACTCGTCGGAGGCGGCAAACTTGAAGGCCACGGCCTTGGCTGCCACCACGTGCTCCAGCGGGCCGCCCTGCTGGCCGGGGAACACCGCGGAGTTAATCTTCTTGGCCAGCTCCTGCTTGGACAGGATCACGCCCCCGCGCGGGCCGCCCAGCGTCTTGTGCGTGGTGGTGGTGACGACGTCGGCGTACGGCACCGGGTTCGGGTGCAGTCCGGCGGCCACCAGGCCGGCGAAGTGCGCCATGTCCACCATCAGGTAGGCGCCGACCTCGTCGGCGATCCGCCGGAACTCCGCGAAGTCCAGCTGGCGGGTGTAGGCGGACCAGCCGGCCACGATCAGCTTGGGCTTGTGCTCGACGGCGAGGCGCTCCACCTCTGCCATGTCGATCCGGTGGTCGGACTCCGAGACCCCGTAGGGCACGACGTTGTAGAGCTTGCCGGAGAAGTTGATCTTCATGCCGTGGGTCAGGTGCCCGCCGTGTGCCAGGTTCAGGCCCAGGATGGTGTCTCCCGGGGACAGCAGCGCGAACATGGCCGCGGCGTTGGCCTGGGCACCCGAGTGGGGCTGGACGTTGGCGGCTTCCGCACCGAACAGTGCCTTGACCCGGTCGATGGCCAGCTGCTCGATCACGTCCACGTGCTCGCAGCCGCCATAGTAGCGCCGGCCCGGGTAGCCCTCGGCGTACTTGTTGGTCAGCACCGACCCCTGGGCCTCCATCACCGCGGTGGGGGCGAAGTTTTCCGACGCGATCATCTCCAGCGTGGACTGCTGGCGTTCCAGCTCCCGCGCAATGGCACCGGCCACCTCGGGATCGGCCGCAGCCAATCCGGTTGTCAGCGTGTTCACCATCCGACTTCTCCTTCAAAGAACCTGATCAATCACAACTAATGTTTGACTGATATATCAGAACTGATTGCAATAGTATGGGGGAGATCACACCCCGTCAAGAGGTTCCTTCCGGCATCGAATTCCCGGCCGGCAGGACCCCGACCAGGTCAGCGGACCATTAGGAGCATCATGAGCATCACCGCGGAACCCGATGCCGGAACCGAGCCGCTGTCGCTGGCCGAGCAGGCCTACCGTGCGGTGCGGGACAAGCTGATCATGTTGGATATCCGCCCCGGCGCCCCCATCAATGACGGGCAGCTGGCGGCGGAACTCGGCTTTGGCCGCACTCCGGTGCGCGAGGCCCTGAAGAAACTGGAGGTCGACCACCTGGTCATCTCCTATCCGCGCCGCGGCACCTTCGCCACCATCGTGGACATCACCGAACTGGCCGCTGTGTCGGAACTGCGCCGCGTGCTGGAACCCCTGGCGGCCCGCAAGGCAGCGGAGTCGGCCGGGGAGGCAATGCGCGCAGAACTGTCGCAGCTGGCGCGGGACATCGGGAAGCTCGGCGACGCCCGGCCCGACAAACACGACCTGATGCGTTACGACCTCAGCGTGCACCGCGCCATCTATCGCGCCGCGGGCAATCCCTACCTCGAGGACACCCTGATCAGGCTGGACAACCTGGCCACCCGCATCTGGTGCCTCGTGCTGGATAAGGTGCCGTCCGTCGCCGGCCACATCAGCGAGCACGTGGAACTGCTGGACTCGATTGTCGACGGCGACGCGGACCACGCTGCCGGCCTGGCCCTCGAGCACATCACCGGCTTCGAAAAGGCCATCCGCGCGGTGTTGTAACGCGGGGAAGGTGTCTTTGGCGGAACCGTTCAGCCGCCGATTTCGGCGGGCGAGGGGTTCTTGGCCAGGCGGACCGCCAGGTTGAGCCCGGACATCTTGGGCGTGCCCCGGGGGTCCTCGCCGATGAGGTCGAAAATCTTGCGCAGCCGCTTATGCAGCGTTTGGCGTTCCACGAACAGGATCCGCGCAGTCTCTGCGGAATTGCAGCCGCTCATGAGCCAGGCGTCGAGGGTGTCCAGCAGCCGCGTCCCCCGCTTCCGGTCATAGTCCAACAGCTCGCCGAGCAGTTCCTGGGTGATTCGTCCGGCGACCGGTCCGGAGAGCTCGCGGGCCGCCAGCCGCTCCAGGACAAAGTCCTCGCAGTCGCGGATGTTGCTTTCCAGGTCGTCCGGGGGCCCCACCGCTTGGGTCAGCCTGGCCTCGACCAGGGACGAGTGGGCATGCAAGGGCGTGGCAACCGTCGGCCCGATCGCACCAGCCACCGCCAGGCCGCGGAAGTCCTCACGCAATCCGGCCAGGATTTCCCGCCGCTCCTGGCGCGTGCCGCTGATGCTGAGCTGGACCAGGGCGCACAGGCTCTCGCCGTCCAGATAGGTCCGGGCATCGGGACACCGGTTTTTGAGGATCCTTTCGGCCACTCCGCGTACGCTGGTCAGCCCAATCCGGCGAAACACCATGACGAAGGCCGGTTGTACGGTCGAGAGGCCCGCGGCGGTGCACAACTCGTGGATGTGGGAGGCGCCGGCGCCGCTGATGACGGCCCGCATCAGGGCGGTGTGGGCAATCTGCTGCGCCGTCGGCCTGTGCTGCTGCGACACGGCGAGCGCCAGAATGCCGCCGATCCGCTCTCCCACCGTCTTCAGCAGCTCCGGGGCAACATCCCGGCGGCTTTGCAGCCGCAGGCGCGCCGACACCAGGCTGCCAACGAAAATGTCCGATTCCACATTTACGGAGGTGGGATCGGGCGGGAAGCCGCCAACGAACTCCAAGACGGTCCCGCTGGGGTCCAGCAGCGCCGCCTCGATCCGCAGCGACTGCGAGACAATCTCGATCAGGGGGCTCAGTGCCGGACCGGAAGAAGCCAGGTGTTCCGCCAAGCGCTGCGAGATGGAATCGGCGGTTTGCAGGGCCGTGACATGTTCAGACACGACTTTCCGGTTGACTTCTTCCGCGATCTCCACGAACGGGACCACGCGCCGCAGCTCGATCAGCGGCAGCCCAACCTCTTCGGCTGCCTCCACAAGCTCGGCCGAGAGCGAGCGGCCGGAGCCCGCGGTTTGGATCGCCAAGGCCGTCACATGCCGGGCCGCCAGGCTGCGGATGTACTCGTGTTGTGCGGCGGGCCGGAGGTTTAACAAGGCGTCCCCGCCGCTCAGCAGCAGCTCCTGGCCGCGCAGCAGCGGCGCTATTTCCAAAACTTCGCTCGAATGCACCCATCTGACCTTGCCGCCGGGAATCTGGCTTTTGCCGGCCCGAACCAACGGACTGGCGCGCCGCATCAGTTCAAGCCCAAGCACATCCGACAACATCACGACCATGGATAATCCCGCCTCTGAGCAGCCCGATCCGGTGTAGGGGGGACAGTCCGTCACCCTCCATGCATCTAAGTGGTTACGGTCCGACTATACGCTGTGAGCTGCATCACCTCCTAGTCTGGGTGAAGTCCTGCTCCGCCTCGCGTTGCAAATCGTCAGGAGACCCGCCATGAGCCAGAGATCCGCCACGAAATCCGAACAGGCCACCCAACACGTAGAAGACATCCTGCAGCCGGTTCCCGAATCGGCCCGTACCACCAAGCTGTCAGGCCAGTTCTGGATCTGGGCCGGCGCCAACGTCGCCCCGATCAACTGGATCCTGGGTGCCCTGGGCATCCACCTCGGATTGAGCCTTGCCGATACCCTCACCGTGCTCATTGCCGGCAACGTCATCGGCATGCTTGGCTTCGGCTTCTTCGTAATCCTCGGGCAGCGCACCGGAGCTACCGGCATGTTGCTGGCCCGCGGAGCGTTCGGCCGCAGGGGCGCCTACCTACCCGCAGCCATCCAGGCCGTGATCGCCATCGGATGGTCCGCCGTCAACACGTGGGTCATCCTGGACCTGATCATGGCGCTGTTCGGAATGATCGGCTGGGTTGATCCTGCGGCCACCAACTTGGGGTGGCGCATCGGCACGGCTGCCGTCATCATGTCGATCCAGGTGGCCATTTGCTACCGCGGCTACCGCGCCATTTCCCGCTTCGAGCGGATCACCATGCCGCCCACCGTCCTGGTCCTCATTGCCATGTCGATCGTGGCCTGGACGCAGCTGGACATCGACTGGAGCTACCAGGGACCCGTGGGCGAGGTTCTCACCGGCATGCCGCGGATCGCTGCCATGTCCTCGATCATGACCGCCATCGGCATCGGCTGGGGCATCGGCTGGTTCACCTACGCTCCCGACTACTCCCGCTTCGTGAGCAAGAAGATCCGGCCCGCAAAGCTCTATGTGGTCAGCGTCCTCGGGCAGTTCCTCCCCGTGGTCTGGCTCGGCGTCCTGGGCGCCAGCCTGGCGACAAAGAACGGCACGGCCGATCCCGGCCAGCTGATCGTGGAAAGCTACGGAGCGTTCGCCATTCCGGTGATCCTGCTGGTCATCCACGGACCCATCGCAACCAACATCATCAATATGTACACGTTCGGTGTCGCCACGCAGGCCCTGGACATCCAAATCTCCCGCAAGAAGCTGTCCATCGTCGTCGGTGGCCTGGCAATGGCGGCGGTCATCGGTTTCATGTTCGCGACTGACTTTGCCCACATGCTGCACAACTGGATCATCGCGATTGCAGCGTGGGTCGCGACCTGGGGCGGGATCATGGCCGTTCATTACTTCGTCTTCGAGCGCCACCACAAGAACTTCAGCTACCTCTTCCGCTCGCCGTCCGACACCCAGCTCAAGGCCTTCAACCCGGCGGCTTTCATCGCCTTCTTCGCCGGCATTTTCATGACCTGGATGTGCATGTACGGCTCGGTTCCGGTCCTCCAGGGACCCATCGCGACCGCGGTCGGAGGCATCGATTTCTCGTGGCTGGGCGGGACCATCACCTCGGCCACGGTGTACTTCCTGCTCGGATACTCCCGGTTCCGTTCTCGGATTGCCGCCGGCATTCCGCTCGGCTTGAAGCAGGACAGCTCCGACGAGGAATTCCTGAAGGATCACGGCGACTGCGAAACAGCGTTGGTCGAGGCCGACCATCCCGCAGGCTCCGTTGCCGCGCTGGCACCGGAGGCCCCGGATGCCCCGGAGGACCGCACCCCCGCACCCACGGCCTAGCCGGCGGACCGACGCATCAACATGCGTGGCCGCACCAACCTCAAAGCCACCTTTCCCGCACACAGAAACACCACGAAGGAGATCCAATGACCATCGCCCCCGCCTCCCCCTCCGCCAACAGCGTGTCCGAGCTCGAGCGCCTGAAGGTCCTGCACAACGGTGAGAAGCAGCAGCTGACCTTCTCCGATGCGGAATTCGAACGCCGTCTGGCCGGACTGCGGCAGATTATGGCCGCCAAGGAGCTCGACGCGGTCATCCTGACCAGCTACCACGGCATCAAGTACTACTCGGACTTCCTGTACACGACGTTTGGCCGCAACTACGCCCTGGTCGTCACCGCAGACGACTCGGTCACGGTCACCGCCAACATCGACGCCGGAATGCCGTGGCGCACCAGCTACGGCGAGAACATCGTCTACACGGACTGGAAGCGCGACAACTTCTACTTCGGCCTGCAGGAAGCCCTGCGCCAGCGCGGCGTCAGCGCACGCCGCCTCGGTGTCGAGGACGATGCCCTGCCGCTGATGACCCGCCAGCGCATCCAGGCCGCCTTCGACGGCGCCGAACTGCTCGACGTCTCGCAGGACGCGATGCGCCAGCGGATGATTAAGTCGGCCGAGGAAATCGAGGTCATCAAGCACGGTGCACGGATCGGCGACCTGGGCGGCGAGGCCATCAAGGCGGCCATCCGGGAAGGCATCAGCGAGTACGAAGTGGCACTGATCGGCACCGAGGCCATGGTTCACGAGATTGCCCGCACCTTCCCGCACCGCGAAGTCCGTGACACCTGGGTCTGGTTCCAGTCCGGCATCAACACCGACGGTGCGCACAACTGGGCCACCACCCGAAAGCTGCAGCGTGGGGACATCCTGTCCCTGAACTGCTTCCCGATGACCTCCGGTTACTACACCGCGCTGGAACGGACCCTGTTCCTGGGCGAGCCGGACGAACGCTCGCTCGAGCTGTGGAACATCAACGTAGAGGTGCACCGCCGCGGGCTGGAACTGATCAAGCCCGGCGCCGTCTGCAAGGACATCGCCGCCGAGCTGAACGAGATCTACATCGGCCACGGGCTGCTGGCGAACCGCACGTTCGGGTACGGCCACTCGTTCGGCGTCCTCTCGCACTACTACGGACGCGAGGCAGGCCTGGAACTGCGCGAGGACATCGACACCGTCCTGGAACCGGGCATGGTCGTTTCCATGGAGCCGATGATCACCGTCGCCGACGGCGAACCCGGTGCCGGCGGCTACCGCGAACACGACATCCTCGTCATCGGCGAAGACAGCGTGGAAAACATCACCAAGTTCGGTTTCGGCCCCGAGAACAACATCATCCAGGCCTGACCCGACCTGCCGGGGCGGGGCCGTCCGGTCCCGCCCCGGCAGCACCACCTGCAATCCACCGCTCATCGCGAATGAGCCGCACAACGATCGTTTGGAGCAAGCATGCCTGCCAGCGTGTACATGGAAGAACTCGACGCCTTTACCTATCGGGAACGCATCGCCGACGACAACGCCGTCGTGCTGATCCCGGTCGGCTCCATAGAGCAGCACGGGCCGCATATGCCGCTCAACGTGGATGTTCTCCTGTCTACGGCGTTGGCCGGTGCGACGGCGTCATCCATCGGTGGTGTTGTCGCCGCTCCCGTCGTCTACGGGTACAAGTCCCAGCAACGCTCCGGGGGCGGCAACCACCTCCCCGGCACCACCAGCCTCGACGCCGCGACGGTCATTTCCATCGCCAAGACGCTCACCCTGGAATTTGCCCGGCACGGTGCCCGGAACATTGCCTTCATCAACGGCCATTTCGAGAACTACCAGTTCCTGTACGAAGGCGTCGACCTGGCGCTCCGCGAACTGCACCAAAGCGGCGTCCAGGACGTCAAGGTAGTGCTGCTCTCCTACTGGGACTTCGTTGACGAGCGGACCATCACCGAGCTGTACCCGGATGGCTTCACCGGCTGGGACCTGGAGCACGGCGGCGTGCTGGAAACCTCGCTCATGCTGCACCTCTACCCGGAGCGCGTCCGCATGGACAAGGTCGTCGACGCTCCCCCCGCCGTCCTGCCGAACTACGATGTCCTGCCCGTCAACCCCGAACTGACACCGGCCTCCGGCTGCCTTTCCTCCGCGGCCGAGGCGACCGCCGGCAAGGGCAAAATCCTCCTCGAGCGGGCATCGGCCGGCATGGCTGCCGCCCTGTCCCGCGAATTCTCCCCTGCCGTGGCGCAGGCACGCGCCGCCGACCCTGAATCCGTCGCGGCACTGTAGGACCAGCTTCGCCGTGCGGGCCCACCCCGCCCTGCCGCAATGAGATTATGGTCCTATGGCCGATCCTGAAGAGTTCGACGACGAGGCGTCGCCGGAGAACCTGAACCGCGGCGTGCAGTCTGTGGACCGCGCCATCACCGTGCTCGAGATCCTGGCCCGACGTGGCGCCGCCGGCGTCAGCGACATCGCCGAGGAAATGGGCGTGCACAAGTCCACCGCGTCGCGGCTGCTGGCGTCCCTGGACCAGCGCGGCATGGTGCAGCAGAACAGCGAGCGCGGCAAATACCAGCTCGGCTTTAGCATCCTGCGGCTCGCGAACTCGATCCCGGGGAACCTGAGCCTGGTGCGCGAGGCACGGCCCGTGCTGGAGCGGCTGGCGGAGCAGTACAAGGAAACCGTGAACCTGGCAGTCCTGCGTTCCAACTATGCCGTCAACGTGGACCAGGCGCGGGGCACCTCCACTCTGGCGATGTCCGACTGGATCGGCAGTCTGACGCCCCTCCACGCCACGTCCAGCGGTAAGGTCCTGCTGGCGGGGCTCACCTCCGAAGACCGGCTCAAGATCGTGAAGCAAACCCGGTTGCCGGCGCAGACCGCGAACACGATCACCTCCCGGCAGAAACTGGAAAAGGAGCTGCTCCAGGTCTCCGCCCAGGGCTACGCCGTCGTCAAGGAAGAATTCGAGATCGGCCTGAATTCCATTGCTGTTCCGGTATGGGACCACCTGGGAACCGTTATCGGATCCGTCAGCATTTCGGGCCCGGCCTTCCGGTTCAAGCCCGAGCAGATTGACGGGCTGGTCGAGGACATCAAGCAGGCCGGGCAGGACATTAGCGCCCGGATGGGCTACTCCCGGGACAGCTGACCGCCGCCGGCTACCCAATGACGACGCCGGCGCCCGGCTGTCATTTGACGACGGCGGCGGCGGGCTCTCCGGCCAGTCGGGCCGTGACCCACTCGTGGAACGCGCTGATGTGGTGTTCGCTGGGAACCAGCACGCCGCCGTTGGCGTAGATCTTGGAGCCCATCGCCGGCTGGCAGCGTTCGCACGCGTCGAAGTCCTGCTGGTTCACCCGGTGAAAGAGCTCGACGGAGGCCGTGAGGTCCTTTCCGGCTTCCACCACGCCGGGCATGTACAGCCAGTCGCACTCCACCACTGTCCGGTCCGCGGCCAACGGAAACATCCGGTGGATGATCACGTGGTCCGGCACCAGGTTCAGGAAGACCGTGGGTCTGATGGTCACCGCGTAATAGCGCCGGTCCTGGTCGTCGGCGATGCCCGGAATCCGTTCCAGGCCTTCCGACCCGTCCACCGTGAAGCCCTTAACGTCCTCGCCGAATTCGGCGCCGTGGCCCACAAAATACTGCGCGGCCAGTCCATCGGCGAACTCCGGCAGCACTTCCGTCAGCTCCGGATGGATGGTCGCGCAGTGATAGCACTCCATGAAGTTCTCGATAATCAGCTTCCAGTTGGCCTTCACGTCGTACCTGATCCGCCGGCCCAGGCTGAGGTTGGCGATGTCGTAGCCGTCGATCGCGCCGGCGTCGCCCAGGCGCTCTTCGATCGCCCCCACCACGTCGTCGTCGAACGACGGCGGTTCCTCCGCGAGGCACAACCACACGTAACCCAGGTATTCGCGCACCGGAACATCCATCAACCCGTACTTTTGCCGGTCGATATCGGGCATCTTGGTGAGATTGGGCGCCGCGATGAGCTTGCCATCGAAGTCGTATGTCCAGGCGTGGTAGGGACATTGGAACGCACGTCCCGCCTCACCGCTCTCTTCCATGCAAAGTTTGACGCCGCGGTGCCGGCAGATGTTGTAGTACGCACGGACGGTGCCTTTGCGGTTGCGGGTCACGATGACCGATTCGCGGCCAATCTGGACCGTCCGATAGGCGCCGGCTTTGTCAAGGTCGGCGGACCTGACCGCACAGAACCACATCTGCTCGAAGATGCGTTCCTGCTCGGCCCGAAAGACGTCGTCGTCAACATAGGTATGGCCGGGCAGGGTGGCGATCAGGCTATCCGAAACCATTTCGGCGGTCATGCGAACTCCTTTGAACAGAACTGGCAGCGGGAGAATGGGTGCGTTGCTCAGGATGCGGCGGCGAATTCGGCTGAAAGTACGCCCAGGTGCCGTTCGGCTTCCCGGTTGAGGAATTTGCGCCACCTGGTGAACTGGCGGACCTGGTTGACACCCAGCACGGCAACGGGGTCGGCTCCGGCGTAGTAGACGGCGAGGAAGCTGTTGTCTTCGAGGCAGCCGTGTTCAATTTCAACCCGGTCGTGGCCGTGCACGTGGCCGGCAAACTGAATGCGCGAGCCGTATTGGTCGGACCAGAAATAGGGCGGATTGACCGGCGGCAGGGTCGCGGTGTCCTGCAACAGCGCTGCCACTGCAACGGCAGGTTGCTCCAAGGCCCCGGTCCAGTGCTCAACCCGCTGGTGCGCCCCTGCCCGCGGGTTCCACCAGGCCGCGCAGTCCCCGACGGCCACCACTGAGGAGACGCTGGTGCGGCCCGCCGAGTCGCAGAGCACGCCGTTGCCCAACTCTATTCCGGAGCCGAGCAGCCAGTCGGTGTTCGGTTGCCCGCCGATGCCCACCAAGACGATGTCGGCGGGAAGTTCCCGCCCGTCGTCGAGCACCACGTGGCTGACGTTTCCGCCGCTGGTGCGGAAGGACCGGACAGATGTGCCGCACAGCATCTCCACCCCGCCGGCCGAGTGCAGCCCGGCGACGGCCGCACCCATCTCGACGCCCAGGGCGCCGGACAGTGGGGCAGGAGACCGCTCCACCACGGTGACGTCGAGGCCCGCGTCACGGGCGGTCGAAGCGGTCTCGGCGCCGATGAAGCCTGCCCCGATCACCACCATTTTCCGGCCGGGAAGCAGATGACCGCGGAGCGCACGGGCATCGTCCAACGTGCGGAGGGTGAAAACGTTCGCGCAGCCATCGACTTCGGGGAGTACCCGGGCGGAGGACCCGGTGGCCAGGACCAGTCCGTCCGCGGCGAGGCTCCGTCCGTCGCTGAGCGACACGGTCATCGACTCCGGGTCGAGGCCTATGGCCGTCACACCCAAAATCCATTCCGCGGCCAACTCGTCGTCCCCGTCGACTAATGCCAGGTCCGCCTCCGAGACCCGGCCCGCCAGGAAGTCCTTGGACAGCGGCGGACGGTCGTAGGGCGGATGCACTTCCGCTCCAACGACGATCAGGCGGCCGGCAAAACCTTGGTTCCGTGCCGCCCGGGCCGCAGAAAGCCCGGACAGCGAAGCTCCGATGACAACAAGGGTCTGCATGGATAGGGCCTTTCACAGCATGAGGGTCCACGTTTTCCGAAGAAGCAGCGCCTGACGCAACACGACGCGCTATGTGAAACAGCGTGAAGACGGATTCCGCGTGTGTCAAGGGGTAAGGACCCGCAGAAAAGAATTTCTCCAAACCCTTGACAACGGAATGTGACCCGGCACACTGTTGCCTATCGTGAACGCCGTTGTTCACGACGGAACTTGGCACGCTGTGTCGTTGCGAAAGAAGGCGCCCCCATGCATCAGGCCTGCCCCTTAAGCCAGCTAACCCCCGGCGACGCCATCCGGCTTGACACTTCGCCTCCCATCGCCGTCTTCCACACGGAAGAGGGCGAGCTCTTTGCCATTGACGACACGTGCACCCACCAGGACGCCTCGCTGGCGGACGGCTGGGTAGAGGGCTGCGAAGTCGAGTGCCCGCTGCACGCGTCGAAGTTCAATCTGCGTACCGGCGTCGTTGACGCGCCGCCGGCAAAACTCCCGGTCCGCGTCCACGGTGTCTCCGTCGTGGACGGCATCATCATGGTCCAGGAATCAGAAGAGGCCCCGAATCTCCCGCCCGGCCTGCAGGTCGACGGGTTCGTGTAGCCGGGCCTTCGTCATCCACCAAAGGAACCAGATGTCAGTGAACAACGATCTTGCAGTTGATGATGGCCCACCCGACCACGAGGTGCAGCGGGTGCTGGCCCAGGAGCCCTCCGACAGACCGGCCAATGCGCCGCCGGATCAAGCGGGCACCGAGGAGGACGCCCGGATCCTGGCCGAGCTTCGGGAGAGCGAGAACGAGCAGGCGCTGGCGGGCCGCCAGCGGACGAGCGGAGGCTTGGACAAGACAGTCTTCGCCGTGGCCGGCGCCCTCGCCGTCGCTTTCGTAGCCTGGGGTTTTCTGGCCACCGAGCATCTCGGCACCACCTCGGTCACCGTACTGAACTGGGTGATGGAGAATACCGGTTGGCTCTTCATCCTGCTGGCCTCGCTCTTCGTGGTTTTCGTGCTGTGGCTGGCGATCGGCCGGTTCGGCAACATCCCGCTGTCCAAGGACGGCGAAAAGCCGGAGTTCCGCACCATCTCCTGGATCTCCATGATGTTCGCCGCCGGCATGGGCATCGGCCTGATGTTCTACGGCGTGGCAGAACCGATGTACCACTACATCGCCCCGCCGCCCGGCACCGTGGACGGGCAGACGCCGGAGGCAATCCAGACGGCGATGGCAACCTCGCTGTTCCACTGGACGCTGCACCCGTGGGCGATGTACGCCGTCGTCGGCATCGCCATGGCCTACGGCACCTACCGGCTGGGCCGCAAACAGCTGATCTCGGCAATCTTCACCTCCCTGTTCGGCAGCAAGACGGTGGAGGGACCGGCCGGGAAGTTCATCAACATCCTGGCCATCTTCGCCACCCTCTTCGGCACGGCCGCGTCGCTCGGCCTCGGCGCCCTGCAAATCGGCAGCGGCTTGGCGTTCAACGGGTGGGTGGGCGAGCTGGCCACCGGCGTGCTCGTGGTCATCATCGCCGTGCTCACGGCCTGCTTCATCGCCTCGGCCGTCTCCGGAATCCGCCGCGGCATTCAGTGGCTGGCCAACATCAACATGGTGCTGGCCGTTCTTCTGGCGCTGATCGTGTTCCTTGCCGGCCCCACGCTGTTCATCCTGAACCTGGTGCCGGCCGCCGTCGGGGATTACGCCCGCGACCTGGCCGAGATGGCCTCCCGCACCGAAGCGGTGGGCGACGAGGCGCTGCGCAGCTGGATGTCCGGCTGGACGGTCTTCTACTGGGCCTGGTGGGTGTCCTGGACACCGTTCGTCGGCATGTTCATTGCCCGGATCAGCCGCGGCCGCACCATCCGCCAGTTCGTCACCGGCGTGCTGCTGGTGCCAAGCGTTGTGAGCGTCGCCTGGTTCGCGATCTTCGGCGGCGCCAGCTTTGGAGTGCAGGCCGCGGCAGACGCCACACCGGATACCGGCGACGGGCTGGTCGACATGGTCGACGGCGAACCGACCATCTCCTTCGACGGCGCCCTCTTCGATCTGCTGCAAAACCTGCCGTTGCCGAACATCCTGGCCGGCGCGGTGGCGATCCTGGCGATGGTTCTGGTAGGGATCTTCTTCGTCACGGGCGCCGATTCGGCCTCGCTGGTGATGGCTTCCCTCAGTTCCAACGGGGCCGAAGAGCCCTCCCGCGGCGTCGTGATCTTCTGGGGCGCGCTGACCGGCGGAGTCGCTGCGGTGATGTTGCTGGCCGGCGGGGACCAGCCGGCCGAGGCCCTGAACGGGCTCAAGAACATCACCATCGTGGTCGCGCTGCCGTTCGTCCTGGTGATGCTGCTGATGTGCATTGCGCTGGCCAAGGACCTGCGCCGTGATCCGCTGGCGCTGCGCCGCCGGTTGGCCGACTCCGTCGTGGAACGCGCCATCCGATCCGGGGTGGGCCAGCACGGCGGCAGCAGGTTCGACCTGGTCACCAAACACGAATGCGACGACACCTGTCCCGAAGGGAAGTGCCCGGCAGCTGCTCCACCGCCCGCCTAGGCTGCCCTGCGGCGGGCGGCCGGGGCAACCGGGCCACCCGCCGCACCCCAAACTCGCCGCCCCACAACGCATGACGCACATCTACAACGCATGGCCCCGCATCTCTTGCCCCGCCCTGCTACCTGAAGGAGCATTACCGCATGAGCACTTCCCCGCGCATCGTCATCATCGGAGCAGGGATCGTCGGCGCCAATCTGGCGGACGAACTGGCCGCCCGCGGCCGCACGAACGTGACCGTCCTGGAGCAGGGCCCGCTGCATCTGGCCGGCGGGTCGAGTTCGCACGCACCCGGGCTGGTCTTCCAAACCAATCCGTCCAAGACCATGACCGAATTCGCCCGCTACACCGTGGGCAAAATGCGCTCGCTCTCGGCCGACGGCATCTCCTGCTTCAACCAGGTGGGCGGGCTGGAGGTGGCCACCACGCCCGCCCGGTTCGAGGAGCTCAAGCGCAGGGCCGGCTTCGCCGCCTCCTGGGGCGTGGAGGCCCGGCTGATCGACCCGGATGAATGCGAAAAGCACCATCCGCTGCTGCCGGCCGGCAACGTGCTCGGCGGCCTGCACATCCCCTCCGACGGGCTGGCCCTCGCGGCCCGCGCCGTCCGGCTGCTAATCGCCCGCGCCTCCGCCGCCGGCGTCGAGTTCCGCGGTTCCACCACCGTGACGGGCATTGAGCACGACGGCGGGCGGGTCACCGCGGTGGAGACCGACACCGGGAGGGTGCCCGCCGACGTCGTGGTCTGCTGTGCCGGGTTCTGGGGGCCGAAGATCGGCGCCATGGTCGGCATGACGGTGCCGCTGCTTCCGCTGGCGCACCAGTACGTCAAGACCTCGGCGCTGCCGGCGCTGGCCGGCCGGAACGAACTGCCCAACGGCGCCCGGCTGCCGATCCTGCGCCACCAGGACGCGGACCTGTACTTCCGCGAGCACGGCGACCGGCTGGGCATCGGTTCCTACGCGCACCGGCCCATGCCGGTGGACCTGGACGGGCTTCCGGCTGTCGCGCCGGCGGACGTCTCCGACGACCGCATGCCCTCGCGGCTGGGCTTCACGCCGGCGGACTTCGAACCGTCCTGGCGGGAAAGCCAGCGGCTGCTGCCAGCCCTCCGCGGCGCGGGCATCACCGACGGCTTCAACGGCGTTTTTTCCTTCACCCCCGACGGCGCCCCGGTGATCGGGGAGTCCCCGGACGTCGCCGGTTTTTACCTGGCCGAAGCCGTGTGGGTCACCCATTCGGCGGGAGTGGCCAAGGCGGTTGCAGAGCTGCTGGTGGACGGGCGGTCGCAGACGGACCTGCACGAAGGCGATGTGCGCCGGTTCGAAGACGTGCAGCTGGCCCCGGAATACATCAGCGAGACGTCGCAGCAGAACTTCGTGGAGATCTACGACGTGCTGCACCCGCTGCAACCGCGCGAATCCCCGCGGAACCTGCGCACCAGCCCCTTCTTCGGCCGCCAGCAAGAGCTCGGCGCGGTCTTCCTGGAGTCCGGCGGCTGGGAGCGCCCGCACTGGTACGAGGCCAACGCGGCCCTGCTGGCGACGCTGCCGCAGGACTGGCGGGAACCGGAGCGCGACGCCTGGGCCGCCCGCTACCACTCCCCCATCGCCGCGGCCGAAGCGTGGAAGACGCGCACCGCCGTCGCCATGTACGACATGACGCCGCTGAAGCGGGTGGAGGTGTCCGGGCCGGGCGCCCTGGCCCTGCTGCAGCGGCTGGGCACCGGGCAGCTCAACAAGAAACCCGGGGCGGTGACTTACTGCCTGTTGCTGGATTCCGGCGGCGGCATCCGCAGCGACATCACGGTGGCGCGGCTGGCGCCGGAGCGGTTCCAGGCCGGCATCAACAACAACGCCGACTACGAGTACCTGCGCGGCGAGGCGGCCGCGCAAGCGCAGGCCGACCCGGCCCAGTGGGTCCGGGTCGAGGACATCACCGCCGGCACCTGCTGCATCGGGCTCTGGGGGCCCTTTGCGCGCGGCGTGATGGCCAAGGTCAGCAGCGACGACTTCAGCAACGACTCGCTCAAGTACTTCCGCACGGCCCGGGTGCGCATTGTCGGCCTCTCCGTCACCGCGATGCGGCTCTCCTATGTGGGCGAGCTGGGCTGGGAGCTGTACACCACGGCCGACCAGGGGCTCAGGCTCTGGGACGCGCTGTTCGACGCCGGGCAGGAGTACGGGATCGTCGCCGCCGGCCGGGCCGCGTTCAACAGCCTGCGGCTGGAAAAGGGCTACCGGCTCTGGGGCACCGACATGACCACCGAGCACACGCCGGAGGAGGCGGGCCTCGGGTTCGCGGTCAAGGCGGACAAGGGCGAATTCGTCGGCGATGCCGCACTGGCCGCCGCGGGCGCGCCGGCCCGCCGGCTGCGCTGCCTGACCATCGACGACGGCCGCTCGGTCGTGCTGGGCAAGGAGCCCGTGTATGTGGACGACGTCCCGTCCGGCTACGTGACCAGCGCGGCCTTCGGCTACACGGTGGGACGGCCGGTGGCGTACGCGTGGCTCCCTGCGGACATCGGGGAGGGAGACGGCGTCGAGATCGAATACTTCGGCCGCCGCATCCCGGCCACCGTCGCCGCCGAGCCGCTGGTCGACCCCGGCATGGAACGACTGCGCGGCTAGCCGTCGGCGCTGACGGGGCGCCTGCGCGGCCGGCCGTCCGCGCTGGCGGGACGCCCGGCCCCGGCTAGGGCCGCAGCAGCACCTTGATCGCGCGGCGCTCGTCCATCGCCCGGTAGGCTTCCGCGGCGTCGTCGAGGGGCATGACCGCGTCGAACACCTTGCCGGGGTTGATCTTCCCGGACAAGACGTCCTCGAGGAGTTCGGGAAGGTATTGGCGGGTGGGCGCGGCGCCGCCGGCTACGGCAATGTTCTTCGAGAACAGCACGCCGATGGGCAGTTCGGCGCCGCCGGCGGGGACCCCCACGAAACCGACGGAACCGCCGGGCCTGGTGCAGCGCAACGCCTGGTCCATCGACTCCGCCGTGCCCACGCACTCGAGCACGGAGTCGGCCAGCACGCCGCCGAGCAGCCCCTTGACCTTCTCGGCGGCGGCCTTCCCGCGTTCTGCCACCACATCGGTCGCCCCGAATTCGCGCGCCAGTGCCGCCCGGTCGTCGTAGCGGGACATCGCGATGATCCGCTCGGCGCCCAGCCGCCGGGCTGCCAGCACTCCGCACAGCCCGACGGCGCCGTCACCCACGACGACGACGGTGCGTCCCGGGCCGACCTTGGCGCTGATGGCCGCGTGGTGTCCGGTCCCCATCACGTCGGAGAGCGTGAGCAGGCTCTTGGCCAGTTCCTCTCCCGGTTCGGTCACGCCGGGCACCGCAACCAGCGTGGCGTCCGCGTGGGGCACCCGCACCGCTTCGCCCTGCCCGCCGTCGACCGGCAGGCCGTGTTCGTCCCGGCCTCCCCAACTGGCCCGGCGTTCGCAGGAGGTTTGCACGCCGTTGCGGCAGGGCGGACACTCGCCGCAGCTGATGGCCCACGGGGCAATGACGAAGTCGCCGGCGGACAGCGCCTGCACCGCGTCGCCGGTGGCCTCGACCACGCCGATGAGTTCGTGGCCGATGGGATGCGGCCTGCCCGGCTCGCGGATGCCGCGGTAGGGCCACAGATCGGAGCCGCAGACGCAGGTGGCGCTCACGCGCACGATCGCGTCGGTGGGGGCAAGGATTTCCGGGTCGGGTCGTTCCTCGACCCGGATGTCGCCCGGTCCGTGGATGATGGCAGCGCGCATTAAGCCTCCTGTGCAGTGGTGGTGCTTTCCAGCCTAACCGCGTCGCCGCGGCGGCCGGGAACGGGCGAAGCCCGCCACCTTGTGCAGGTGGCGGGCCTCGATGCCGTAGGCGGAGGGCCTAGAGGCTGGACGGTGCCTCGTGGTCCGGGTAGACCTCGCGCAGCAGGTGCGCGGTCTCGGACGGGGTCTTGCCGACCTTCACGCCCGCGGCCTCGAGGGCCTCCTTCTTGGCCTGGGCCGTGCCGGAGGAGCCGGAGACGATGGCGCCGGCGTGGCCCATGGTCTTGCCCTCAGGCGCGGTGAAGCCGGCCACGTAGCCGACGACCGGCTTGGTGACGTTGGCCTTGATGTACTCGGCGGCGCGCTCCTCGGCGTCGCCGCCGATTTCGCCGATCATCACGATCGCCTTGGTTTCCGGATCGGCCTCGAACGCGGCCAGGGCGTCGATGTGGGTGGTGCCGATGACCGGGTCGCCGCCGATGCCGATGGCGGTGGAGAAGCCGAGGTCGCGCAGTTCGTACATCATCTGGTAGGTCAGCGTGCCGGACTTGGAGACCAGGCCCACGCCGCCCTTGCCGGTGATGTTCGCCGGGGTGATGCCCACCAGCGACTCGCCGGGCGTGATGATGCCCGGGCAGTTCGGGCCGATGATGCGGGTGATCTGGTTGCCGTCGGAGTCCTTCTTGGACTGTGCCAGCGCCCAGAACTCGGCGGAGTCCTGCACCGGCACGCCCTCGGTGATCACCACGACGAGGCCGATTTCGGCCTCGATGGCCTCGACCACGGCGTCCTTGGTGAAGGCCGGCGGGACGAAGACGATGGAGACGTCGGCGCCGGTCTCGGTGACGGCTTCCTTGACGGTGCCGAAGACCGGCAGGGTCTTCTCGCCGTGGGTGACGGTGGTGCCGGCCTTGCGCGCGTTCACGCCGCCAACGATGTTGGTGCCGGCGTGCAGCATGCGCGCCGTGTGCTTGGAGCCTTCGCCACCGGTGATGCCCTGGACGATGACCTTCGAGTCCTTGTTGATGAAGATAGACATGTTTTAGTTCCTCGGTCCTTAGGCGTTGGCCAGCTCGGCGGCCTTGTCGGCGCCCTGGTCCATGGTCAGGGCCAGGGTGACCAGCGGGTGGTTGGCGTTGAGCAGGATCTGCCGGCCTTCGTCGACATTGTTGCCGTCGAGGCGGACAACCAGCGGCTTGCTGGCCTTCTCGCCCAGGATTTCCAGGGCCTTGACGATGCCGTTTGCCACGGCGTCGCAGGCGGTGATGCCGCCGAAGACGTTCACGAACACGCTCTTGACCTGCTCGTCGTTGAGGATGACGTCCAGGCCGGCGGCCATGACCTCGGCCGAGGCGCCGCCGCCGATGTCCAGGAAGTTGGCGGGCTTGACGTTGCCGTGCTTCTCGCCGGCGTAGGCGACGACATCCAGGGTGGACATGACCAGGCCCGCGCCGTTGCCGATGATGCCGACCTGTCCGTCAAGCTTGACGTAGTTCAGGTCCAGTTCCTTGGCCTTGGCCTCGAGCGGATCCGCGGCGTCCTTGTCCTCGAGCTCCTCGTGGCCGGGCTGGCGGAAGGAGGCGTTCTCGTCCAGCGAGACTTTGCCGTCCAGGGCGACGATGTCGCCGGCGCCGGTCTTGACCAGCGGGTTGACCTCCACCAGGGTGGCGTCTTCCTTGATGAACACGTCCCAGAGCTTGACGATGACCTCGGCGACCTTGGGGCGAAGGTCTTCGGCGAAGCCGGCCTCGGCAACGATTTCGTCGGCCTTGGCCTGGTCGATGCCCACGGCCGGGTCGATGGCAACCTTGGCCAGGGCGTCCGGGCGCTCCACGGCCAGCTGCTCGATCTCCATGCCGCCCTCCACCGAGCACATGGCCAGGTAGTTGCGGTTGGCGCGATCCAGCAGCACGGAGAAGTAGTACTCCTCGGCGATGTCGGCGCCCTGCGCGATCATGACCTTCTTGACCGTGTGGCCCTTGATGTCCATGCCGAGGATGTTGGAGGCGTATTCGAATGCCTCGTCCGGGGTCTTGGCAACCTTGACGCCACCGGCCTTGCCGCGGCCTCCGACCTTCACCTGAGCCTTGACGACAACTACGCCGCCAATTTTCTCAGCAGCTGCCTTGGCTTCTTCTGGGGTGTACGCAACGATTCCAGCCAGCACGGGTACTCCGTGTGCCTCGAAGAGATCGCGCGCCTGGTATTCATACAGGTCCACGGGTTGTGTCCTTCTACGTCGAAGTCGTTTCTGACTCGGAGCGGCGTCCGCGGTTGGCCGTGGCGGTGACCACGGACGGTGAGCGGATGCCTGCAGTGCTCCATGGGGAACTCTAGCCCCTTTGGCCTCGGGCGCCGGTCCCAGAGTACCGCTTTAGTGGGCAAGGGCACACTTCTACGACTTGTAGAAGTGTCCGGCTTTGAGGTATCGGCGCCGTGAACCTAATTCTTGCCGCCGGCTCCCGTCTGATCCACGACGGCGGTGTTCCCGCCTTGGGCGGCCGGCCCGCCCTGCGCGGCAGCGTCCCCGCCCTGCGCGGTGCTTCCCCCGCCCTGAGCTGCGGCTGCTGCCGGTGCACTGCCCCTGATCACGGTCTGGTTCAGCAGCGGAATGCGCAGGCCTTCCTCGGCCAACGCTTCCTTGAGCCGGGCCCGCATCTTGCGCGCGATTGCCCACTGTTCCAGCGGCTTCGTGCGGATGGCCAAACGGATCACCACGGATTCGCCGGTCAGTGCCTCCACACCCCAGACCTCCGGATCGTCCAAAATCAGCCTGCGGTTGTCCTCGTCCATGCGCAGTTCCATGGCTGTCTTGAGGATCAACTCGGAGACCTTCTCCACATCGGAGTCGTACGGCACCGGGATGTCCAGCACCGCCCGCGCCCAGCCCTGCGAGGAGTTACCCACCCGCAGGATCTCCCCGTTGCGAACGTGCCACAGCGTGCCGTCCACGGCGCGCACCTGCGTGACCCGCAGACCGACCGACTCCACGGTGCCGGAGGCCTCGCCCAAGTCGACCACGTCACCGATGCCGTACTGGTCTTCGGCCACCATGAACAGCCCGGACAGGTAGTCCTTGACCAGGGTCTGGGCGCCAAAACCAATGGCGACGCCGGCAATACCGGCACTGGCCAGTACCGGGCCAAGATTGAATTCCAGCTCCGTGAGCACCATCAACGCGGTGACGCTGGCCAGCACGATGGTGGTGATCGAACGCAGCACCGATCCGATCGTCTTCGAGCGCTGGGCGCGGCGCACCGCGGCAATCGGCGAGTCCTGAATCAGCCAGTAGCGCGGGTCTTTCGTGTTCTTGGGCGCTGCAGGGTCGAATTTGTCCAGCTTGGCGGTCTCGCCGTCGGCGATCTTTCCCGTGACGCGTTTGATCACCATCCGCAGCACAATGTTCAGCAGGAATCCACCCAGCAGGATCAGCGAAACGCGCAGCGGCTTGTCAAGCCAAAAATCGGGGGTTGCCAGCCGTTCCAAAGTCCTGATGTCCACGTGGTCCATGGATAAGAACGGTAAGCGCCCCGTCATGCCGCTGCCAAATGCGCCGACGCAAACGTGGCGCATCTCCCAGCGGGGATCAGCCCATCTTGGTCAGCGGCGCATAGCGCAGCAGCAGCCGCTTCTCGCCGGCGTCGAATTTGACCTTGGCCACCGTCTTGTCGCCGGCTCCTTCGAGGCCCAGGACGGTCCCGTTGCCGAAGCTCGCGTGGTTGACCTTGTCGCCGATGGACAGCGCGATGACTTCCTTCTGCGGCTGCACCCGTCCAGCCCGGGTCTTGGCGCTGGTGATCGACGGCGCCGATCCCCGCATGTTGCTGATGTCCTGGCTGCCCGAGGTCCCGGCACCCCAGTGCGATCCCGAGTAGCGGCTGGACCCGAAGCTGCCCGCGGAGGCAAAGGTCGGGCGGGCTGTGCCTTCGCGTTTCCAGTCGATGAGTTCGGCCGGCACCTCTTCGATGAACTGGCTGGCCGGATTGAACTGGCTCTGGCCCCACATGCTGCGGGACTCGGACCGGGTCAGGTACAGCCGCTGGCGGGCGCGGGTCAGGCCGACGTAGGCCAACCGGCGCTCTTCGGCCAGCTCCGTCGGGTCGGTCATGGAGCGCTGGTGCGGGAAGATTCCGTGTTCCATGCCGGTGAGGAAGACCACCGGAAACTCCAGTCCCTTGGCGGTATGCAGCGTCATCAGCGTCACCACGCCCTGGTCCTGGGCCAGCCGTGCCGCCTCGCTGTCCGGGGCGTCTGGCACCTGGTCCGCGTCGGCCACCAGCGCCACCTGTTCCAGGAATTCGGACAGCGACCCTTCCGGGTTGTCCCGTTCGTATTCGCGCACCACGGCCACGAGTTCGGCCAGGTTTTCCACGCGGGATTCATCCTGCGGGTCGCTGCTCTGGCGCAGCATCGCCAGGTAGCCGGTCTGCTCCAGCACGGCCTCCAGCGCGGCCGCCGCACCGGACCCGGCGGCCACCTCGGCCAGGTCGTCGATGAGCTTCACGAAGCCGGCGACCGCGTTCACCGACCGGGTGGCCATGCCGGGCGCCTCCTCCGCCCGGCGCAGCGCGTCCATGAACGAGATCCGGTCCCGTTCCGCGAGCGCCGCGACGGCGTACTCGGCCCGGTCGCCGATCCCGCGCTTCGGTTCGTTGAGGATGCGGCGCAGGTTGACGACGTCGTCCGGGTTGGCCAGGACCCGCAGGTAGGCCAGCGCGTCCTTGATCTCCTTGCGTTCGTAGAAGCGGGTGCCGCCGACTACCTTGTAGGGCAGCCCCACCCGGACCAACAAGTCCTCGATGGACCGGGACTGGGCGTTGGTCCGGTAGAAAATGGCGATGTCGCCGGGGCGGATGCCCTCGGAGTCCTGCAGCCGGTCGATCTCCCCGGTGATGAAGCGGGCCTCGTCGTGCTCGTTCTCGCCCACGTAGCCGATGATCTTCTCGCCGTCGCCCTCGGCGGTCCAGAGCCGCTTGGCCGGGCGGTCGGGGTTCCGGGAGATCACCGAGTTGGCCGCGGTGAGGATGGTCTGGGTCGACCGGTAGTTCTGTTCCAGCAGGATGGTGCGCGCGCTGGCGTAGTCCTTCTCGAAATCGACGATGTTGCGCACGTCGGCCCCGCGGAAGGCGTAGATGGACTGGTCCGAGTCGCCCACCACGGTTAGTTCGCCGGCCGGAACCGACCCGTCCTCGGACTCCCGGGTCAGCTCGCGCACCAGCCGGTACTGGGCATGGTTGGTGTCCTGGTATTCGTCCACCAGCACGTGGCGGAACCGCCGGCGGTACGAGTCCGCAATCGCCGGGAACGCCTGGAAAATGAAGACAACCTGCGCGATCAGGTCGTCGAAGTCCATGGCGTTGGCCTGGCGCATACGCTGGGTGTAACCGGTGTAGACCGAGGCCACCGCCTGCTCGAACGGATCCGAATAGTTGGCGGTGGAGGCGAAGGACTCGTCGTCAATCAGTTCATTCTTCAGCGCCGAGATCTTGTGCTGGATGGACTTGGGCGGGAAGCGCTTCGGGTCCAGGTCCAGCCCCTTGGCCACCTGGCTGACCATCCGCAGCGTGTCCGCCGAGTCGTAGATGGAGAAGTTGGAGTTCAACCCCACGTGCTTGGCTTCGCGGCGCAGGATCTTCACGCAGGATGAGTGGAACGTGGAAATCCACATCCGCTTGGCCGAGTCCCCCACCAGCGACTCGATCCGCTCCCGCATCTCCGCGGCGGCCTTGTTCGTGAAGGTGATGGCGAGGATCTCTCCCGGCCGTGCGCGGCGGGTGGCGAGCAGGTACGCGATGCGATGGCTGAGCACCCGGGTCTTGCCGGATCCGGCGCCGGCGACGATCAGCAGCGGGGAGCCGGCATGCTTGACCGCCTCTTCCTGCTGCGGGTTCAGCCCCGAGAGCAGCTCTTCGGCGCCGGGCAGATGCGGAGCGGGCGGAGAGGCAACATGCGGGTCGAACGCCGGGTCGGTGAGGAAATCCATGGTCCCCTAAGTCTATTAGCCACCACCGACACTGCGGGACGCCGGCGGCGACTTCCGCCCACGGCCGACGCAGGAGCGCCCCGGCATAATGGTTGTATGTCCAAAACCCCAGCACAGCGCGCGAAGAAACACGGTGCGGCGGCGGCCCCAGCCCCCGGCAGCAGCGCCGCCGCGAGGCCTGCCGTTCCCGGCAGCACCCGGTCGCCCCAGCGCGCTGCCGGCAACGCGAACCTGATCGTCATCGCCGGGGCCGCGGCCTCGGCCTTTCTGTTCGGCTACTCGTTCCTGCTGGTGATGCCGCAGTTCTCCCAGCTGACCGGGGGGCTGGCCATGCCGGACACGCTCATCGGCGGATACTCCACCGAGTACGTCCAGCAGGTGCGCACCGCGTTCGGCGAAGACGGTGCCGGGCAATACAACTACTGGCACAAGACAGCCGACACCCTCTTCCCGCTGCTGTTCGGCTTCACGTGGCTGATCCTGCTGGGGCAGCAGATCCGCCGCCCCGGCTGGCGCTGGCTCGCCTGGTCCGTCGTCGTGCTTTACGTGGCAGCGGATCTGGGGGAAAATCTCGCCGTCGACGCCATGCTGGCCACGGACCCGGTCGGCGACGCGTCACTGGCGAGCTTCCTCACCGTCGCCAAGTCCGTCCTGTTCGGGCTGAGCCTGGTCGCCGCCGTCGTCGCGGTCTTCACCCGTAAACCCCGGCCTGCCGGAGACTCGGCCGCCGCACCGGCGGGCGGCGCCGTTTAAGCTAAGCTTTTGGCGTTGCCCCCGTAGCTCAGGGGATAGAGCACCGCTCTCCTAAAGCGGGTGTCGGCAGTTCGAATCTGCCCGGGGGCACTTCACCGCCGGCCCTGCCGGCGAAATGCGGCGGACGTGCCCGGCCCGTTAATCAGGGCAGCCGACCGCCGCCTGTGCAACCCCCCACGGAAGCACAGACGGTAGCCGGCTGTAGTGCCTTCCACCAAAGCGGCCGGGAATTCCCGTCAGCCGGGACCGCCGGTTCCGGTTCTTCCCGTTCGCCGGAGCCAGCAGCATCTTCCCGCCGCCTGTTGGCCGACGGCCGAGCCGTTCCCCTGAAGCACGTGAGCCGATGAAGGGACCGTTCATTTTCCCGCAGCGTGAGCACTCCAGGCACTGCCGTCACCATATATCTAAATCGATTGGATTTAATAAAGCAACTCCTGAACCGGTCAGGGCGGCGGCCCGGTCCGATGACGCCGACGTCGCTGTGTGAACCGCACCCCTGCCCGCGTCCGGCTAGCCCCCTAGGATCAACCCGCTGGCCTTGGGCGACAGCGCGTCATCCAGCACCAGGCAGGCGCCGCCGATGGCCCCCACCTCGAAGCCCAGCGGGGACGACACCACGTCAACCTCGTGGATCGCCCGCGACACAAACCGTTTGTTAATTTCCTCCCGCAGAATGGGCAGCGCAAGCTCGTCCAAGCCGTCCCACAGCGGGCCGCCAAAGATGACCCGGTCCACGTCCAGGATGTTGGCCACCTGCCCCACGGTTCCGCCCAGCAACCCGGCGGCCCGGCCGATGATCGCCGCGGCCGCCGGCTCCCCCTCGCTGGCCATGCGGCAGAGCGTGACGATCCTTTCGGTGGCCTGATGGCGGTCCCCCAGCTCGGCGCCGGCCGGGAAGATGCCGGCCTCCACGGCCTGCCGGAACAGCGTGCCGAAGTTCAGCGCCATGCCCACGCAGGTGCGTTTCCCGCAGTCGCACAGCGGGACCTCCGCCTCCACCGGAAAATGGCCGATCTCCCCGATATTGCTGGAGGCGCCGCGCAGCACCTGTCCGTCGAGCACGATGCCGGCGCCCAGGCCCGTGCCCAGGTAAACGAACACAAAGTTCTCGGGCTCCCGCCGTCCGCTGGCCCACAGTTCCGCCACCGCCGCGGCCGTCGTGTCCTTGTCCATCAGCACCGGCAGGCCCGTCAGGTCGCGCAGGGGTTCGCGCAGCGGCACCGAGGTCCACTCGCGCATCATCGGCGGATCCACCACCATCCCTTCGGCCGCGTCGATCGGCCCGGGCGCGGCCAGGCCGATGCCCAGGATGCGGTGGCGTTCGATCCCGGAAGCGGCGATGAGCGCCTCCGTCGCGGCGGCCATGGCGGCGGCCATCCCGTCCGGCTGGCCTGCGGCGGGGACGTCGTGCCGGGCACGCGCCACCACCTCGCCGTCGAGGTTCAGCATCACCAAGGTCATGACCACGGGGTCGAGGTGGATGCCGATCGCGAGCCGGCTGGAAAGTTCCAGCTGCAGGACGGTGCGCGGTTTGCCGGGCCCGCTGACCGTCTTGCGGTCCTCGCGCACCAGGCCCTCGTCCACCAGCCGGCGCACCACGTTGGAGATGGTCTGCGGGGACAGCCCGGTGCTCTCCACCAGTTCCACCCGGGCGATTCCCCCGCGGGCACGCCGAATGGCGTTAAGGATCACGGCCTGGTTGTAGCCGCCCAGGCGGCCCAGGTTGGTTCCGCGCTGCATTGCACCCGCTTTCCACTTCTTCGACGTGTGGGACCCAGAGCAACTCTAGTCATTGAACGGGCGGACCACACCCGCCACCCGGCCACCCTCCCGGCGCCGGCCGGACCGCCGCACTCAGGCCAGACCGGCCACCCGGGTATCGCTGAGGAACTGGGTCCGGTACAGCTCGGCGTAGCGGCCCTCCAAGGCCAGCAGTTCAGCGTGCGTGCCCTGCTCCGCAATCCGGCCGCCCTCAATGACCAGGATCCGGTCGGCGGAGCGCACGGTGGACAGCCGGTGGGCAATGACGACGGCGGTGCGACCCTCGAGTGCCTCGCTGAGCGCCGCCTGCACGGCGGCTTCGTTGGTGGAGTCCAAGGCCGCCGTCGCCTCATCCAGGATCACCACGCGGGGATGGCCCAGCAGCAGCCGGGCGATGGTCATCCGCTGCCGCTCGCCGCCGGAGAGGCGGTAGCCGCGCTCCCCCACCATGGTGTCCAGGCCGTCCGGCAGGGAACGGATCAGGTCCTGCAGCCGGGCGCGGCGCAGGACGTCCCATATCTCGTCGTCGCTGGCCTCCGGCCGGGCCAGCAGCAGGTTGGAGCGGATGGTCTCGTGGAACAGGTGTCCGTCCTGGGTCACCATGCCGATGGTTCCGCGCAGCGCCTCGAAGCTCAGGTCACGGACATCGGTGCCGGAAAGCTCGACGGAACCGGAGTCCACGTCGTACAGGCGGGCCAACAACTGGGCCATGGTGGATTTTCCGGCCCCCGAGGAGCCCACCAGCGCCACCGTCTGGCCCGGCTCCACCCGGAAGCTGATCCCGTGCAGCACCTCCTCGCCGCCGCGGGCGTCGAGGGTCGCGACCTCCTCCAGCGAGGCCAGCGACACCTTGTCGGCGGACGGGTAGGCGAACCGCACGTCCTTGAACTCGACGGAGACCGGGCCCGGCGGCACCGCAGCGGCGTCGTCCTTTTCGGTAATCAGGGGCTTCAGGTCCAGCACCTCGAAGACGCGCTCGAAGCTGACCAGGGCGCTGGAGATCTCCACCCGGGCGTTCGCCAGGGCCGTGAGCGGCGCGTACAGGCGGGTGAGCAGGAGCGCCAGCGTCACCACCTCGCCCGGATCCAGCTGGCCGATGATGGCGTAGAAACCGCCGAGCCCGTAGACCAGGGCCAGGGCCAGCGCGGACACCAGGGTGAGCGCCGTGACGAACACCCACTGCATCACCGCGGTCTTGATGCCGATGTCGCGGACCCGCTGGGCCCGGAGCTTGAACTCGCGGGATTCGTCGGCGGGCCGGCCGAACAGCTTGACCAGCGTGGCCCCGGGCGCGGAGAACCGTTCGGTCATTTGCGTGCTCATGGCGGCGTTGTGGTCGGCGGTCTCCCGGCGCAGTTCGGCGAGCCGGCTGCCCATCCGGCGGGCCGGCAGCAGGAACACCGGCAGCAACAGCAGCGCCAGCAGGGTGACCTGCCAGGAGGTGTTCAGCATGACGATCAGCGTGAGGATCAGCGCCACGAGGTTGCTCACCACGCCGGAAAGCGTTCCCGCAAAGGCCCGCTGCGCCCCGATGACGTCGTTGTTCAGCCGGCTGACCAGCGCGCCGGTGCGGGTGCGCATGAAGAAGGCGATCGGCATCTTCTGGACGTGGTCGAACACGGCGGTGCGCAGGTCCAGGATGATGTCCTCGCCCAGCCCGGAGGAAATCCACCGGGTCACCATGCTGAGCCCGGCGTCGGCGATGGCCACCAGGGCGATGACGACGGCGAGCCAGATCACTACCTCGACGCCGGTCCTGGCCACGATCGCGTCCACGACCCGGCCGGCGAGAACCGGCGTGGCAACGGCCAGCGTGGCGGTCACCACCGAGAGCAGCACAAAGACAGCAATCTTGCCCTTGTAGGGCGCGGCGAACGCAAAGGTCCGGCGGACAGTCTCCCGCGAGAAGGACTTCTGCTCCTTCGAGTGCGAAAGCCGGTACAGCGAACTCCAGGCTGCCCCTTCCATGGACATGATGGCTCCTAACGGCTGATGGTGCTACTGCCACCCTAGAACCAATCCGCACGCCCTGGTGTTCCTGCCCGCGGCCATGCGGCCGGAAGCTGTCCGGAATTGCGGGCGGGCAGGCAAAGGCGCCGGCCTGACGGGTGCAGGACCGGCGCCGCCCCCGGCCCGCCCGGCGCCGCCCCCGGCCCGCCCGGCCACGCCCGGCGTCAGCTGAGCTGCTTCTCCTCGTGCGGGACGAAGCGGACCGTCATCGCCTTAAAGCCCGGCGTGTTGGACTCCCGTGCCACCAGGTCCCGGTGCACCAGGGCGTTGGCCTCCGGGAAGTAGGCGGCCGCACAGCCCCGCGCCGTCGGGTAGGACACCAGGCGGAACTCGTCCGCGCGGCGCTCGGTGCCCTTGAACGTGCTGATCACGTCCACCAGGTCGCGGTCGGCGAAGCCCAGTTCGGCCAGGTCATCGGGGTGCACCAGGATGACCCGCCGTCCGTTGGAGATGCCCCGGTAGCGGTCGTCCAGGCCGTAGAACGTGGTGTTGTACTGGTCGTGGCTGCGGATGGTCTGCAGGATCAGGTGTCCCTCGGGCGCCTCCAGGTACTCCAGCGGGCTGACCGTGAACCGCGCCTTGCCGATGTCGGTGGCGAAGGAGCGCGTGTCGCGCGGCGGGTTCGGCAGCACAAAGCCGCTCTTGTTCCGGATCCGGGTGTTGAAGTCCTCGAACCCCGGCAGCACGCGGGAGATGTGGTCCCGGATCACGTCGTAGTCCTCGGCCATCGCCCGCCAATCCACCGGGTGGTCGTCGCCGAAGGTGGCCTGGGCCATCCGCGCGATGATCACCGGTTCGGCCAGCAGGTGCTCGCTGACCGGCTCCAGCCGGCCCTGGGTGGACCGGACGACGGACATGGAGTCTTCCACCGAGAGGAACTGCGCACCCTTCGGGTGCTTGTCGTCCCGGTCGGTGCGGCCCAGCGTCGGCAGGATCAGCGACGTCTTCCCGTGCACCACGTGGGAGCGGTTGGGTTTGGTGGAGACATGCACGGTCAGGCCGGCCTTCTTCATCCCGCTCTCGAGCAGCTCGGTCTCCGAGTTCGCCAGCGCGAAGTTGCCGCCCATGGAGACGAAGACGTCGACCTTGTCCTCGTGGAAGCGGTCGATCGCCTCGGTGGAATCGACGCCGTGCTCGCGCGGCGAGGTGATGCCGAACTCCTTGTCCAGCGCCGCCAGCAGCCACTCCTTGGGCTTCTCCCAGATGCCCATGGTGCGGTCGCCCTGGACGTTGGAGTGGCCGCGGACCGGGCAGGCACCTGCGCCGGGCTTGCCGAAGTTGCCCTGGAGCAGCAGCAGGTTCACGATCTCGCGCAGGGTATCGACCGAGTGCGGCTGCTGGGTCAAACCCAGCGCCCAGCAGATGATGGTGGCCTTGGACTTGGCCAGCAGCCCGGCGACCTTGGCGATCTCCAGCCGCGACAGCCCGGTGGCCTTCTCGGTTTCGGTCCAGTCGACGTGCCGGCGGGCTTCGACGTACTCCTCGAAACCTTCGGTGTTCGCGTCGATGAACGCTTTGTCCACGACGGTGCCCGGGGCGCGGCCTTCTTCTTCGAGCAGCAGGTGTCCCAGCGCCTGGAAGAGGGCGAGGTCCCCGCCCACCTTGATCTGCAGGAATTCGTCGGCCAGCGCGGTGCCGCCGCGCAGCAGCCCGTCCACCGACTGCGGGTCCTTGAACGCCATCAGGCCGGTTTCGGGCAGCGGGTTCACTGCCACGATAGTGCCGCCGTTGTCCTTGCACTCCTTGAGCGCGGAGAGCATGCGCGGGTGGTTGGTCCCGGGGTTCTGGCCGACCACGAAGATCAGTTCGGAGTGGTGGATGTCCTCCAGCGACACGGTGCCCTTGCCGATGCCGATGGTCGGGTTCAGGGCGCTGCCGGAGGATTCGTGGCACATGTTGGAGCAGTCCGGCAGGTTGTTGGTGCCCAGCGAGCGTGCGAACAGCTGGTACATGAACGCGGTCTCGTTGGCGGTCCGGCCCGAGGTGTAGAACACGCAGCGGTCCGGCGTCGTGGCCCTGATGCGTTCGCCAATCAGGCTGAACGCGTCCGCCCACGAGATCGGCGAATAGTGCGTCTCCCCCTCGCGGATGATGACCGGCTCGGTGATCCGGCCCTGCTGGCCCAGCCAGTACTCGGTCTTCGTCGAGAGCTCTTCGATGGAGTGGCGCGCCCAGAACTCGGGCGTGACGGTGCGCTTCGTGTTCTCCTCTGCCACCGCCTTGGCGCCGTTTTCGCAGAACTCGGCCGGCTTGCGCGGACCGGTGATGGATTCGGGCCAGGCGCACCCCGGGCAGTCGAAGCCCCCGCGCTGGTTGATCCGCAGCAGCGACCGGGCGGTGCGGGAGACGCCGGCCTGTTCGATGCCGCGCTCCAACGCAACCTTCACCGCCGGAATACCGGCGGCGACCTTCTTCGGTTCCTTGACCTTCAGGGTGCTTTCATCAATGTCATTCACGGGTGCCGGACGAGTCATGCCCCTAATGTATCCCGGCTCACACCGGTTCCCCGACTCACCCGGCGCGTCTCACACGAAATTCCCGACGGCGGCGCCCACCCGCCCCGGGTGGGCGTACACGTTAATGCTGCGGCCGCGGCTGAAGCCGGCCAGTGTCAGTCCCACCTTTTCCGCCAGCTCGACGGCGAGCGAGGACGGCGCGCTCACGGCCGACAGGACGGGGATCCCCGCGAGATAGGCCTTCTGGACCAATTCGAACGAGGCGCGCCCGGAGACCTGCAGCACCGTGTTGCGCAGCGGCAGCCGCCCCTCGCGCAGCGCCCAACCCACCACCTTGTCCACCGCGTTGTGCCGGCCCACGTCTTCGCGCAGGCAGAGCAGTTCGCCCGCGACGCTGAATAGCCCGGCGGCGTGGACGCCGCCGGTGCGCTCGAACACCTGCTGCCGTTCGCGCAGCCGGTCCGGCAACTGCAGCAGAATCTCCAGCGGCACTTCGCCGCCGGCACCGGTGCCGTCCGCGCCCGGGGAGGCTCCGCCGTCGTCATGGTGCAGCGGGAAGCGCGAGCGCTTCGTCACGGCGTCGATCGAGGCGGTGCCGCAGATGCCGCACGCGCTGCTGGTGACCACCTGCCGGTCAAGCCGCGGATCCGGCAGCGCCACCCCCGGCGCCAACTGGGCCTCCACCACGTTGAAGGTCTGCCGCCCGTCCTCGTCCTCGCCGGCACAGAAGCGCATCGAGACGAGATGTTCGGGCGACCAGATGACGCCCTCGGAGACCAGGAAGCCGGCCACCAGGTCGAAGTCGTCGCCCGGGGTGCGCATGGTGATGGAGAACGCGCGGCCGGCCAGCCGGATCTCCAGCGGCTCTTCCACCGCCATCACGTCCTCGCGGCGGCGCGCCGGCGCATCGAGACTGAGTTTGAGCACCTTGCGGCGCTGCGTCAAGCGGCCCATGAAGTTCTCCTCTACTGCCTGTAACAAGGGTAAGGCAGCCACACGGCTGCGCGCGGCGGGCGCAGCCGCGGGGCCGGCTGCGGGCGGGGAGCGCCGTTTACCAGGGCAGCTCGAGGGCCGGCAACTGCTCGCCGGGCTCTGCGCCGGCGGCCGGCACCACCATCACGCCGTCAGCGGCCGCCAGTCCCCGCATCATCGCCGAACCGATGCGGTCCGCGGGGACGGCACCGCCATCCGGCGACCGGCCGTAGGGCACCAGCCGGTCCTGGTCGTGCAGCGGTGGCATGGCTGTTCCGGCGGGCACGGTGCGCAGCGGGGCCAGCGGCCGGCCGGTCATCCCGGCCAGCAGCGGAGCCGCCAGGGTCAGGAGCGCCATCATGGCGGCCAGCGGATTGCCCGGCAGGCCCACCAGCAGCCGCCCGTCGGCCAGCCGGGCCAGCAGCGCCGGATGCCCCGGACGCATCCGGATGGACGGAATCAGGATCGTGGCCGCGTCCGCGTCCAGCACCCGGCGCAGATGATCGGCCGAGGAGTGGCCCGTTCCGCCGGTGGTGACCACGACGTCGCCGCCGCAGCCGGCGATGGCTTCCGCGGTGGCCGCGAAGTCGTCGGGCAGCCTCCGGCTGTCCATCACCTGGCCGCCGAGCCGGGCGATGATGGCCGGCAGCGTGGGCCCGAACGTGTCCCGGACCCGGCCCGGCGCGGGAATGCCGGAGGTGACCACCTCGTCGCCGGTGAGCAGCAGGGCTACCTGCGGCACGGGGGCAACGGGGAGCGCGTCGTGGCCGCACACAGCCGCGACGGCCAGATGCGCCGGGGTCAGCACGGTGCCGGCGGAGACTACAACGGCGCCGGCGGCGGTCTCCTCGCCAGCCGGGCGGATGTGCCGCCCGGGGGCCAGTTCCCGCGCGTCGGTACCCGCGCACAGCTGAAGCCGGCCAGTCGCCGCGGTGCCGCATTCGCTGCGCAGCACGCTGTCCGTGCCTTCGGGGATCAGCCCGCCGGTGACGACCGGGGCGGCCAGCCCCGGCCGCAGGTCGCTGCCGGCCGGCACCAACTGCCACGGCCCCGTGCCGGCAACGGCCCAGCCGTCCATGGCGGAGGAAGCGTAGTGCGGGACCGGCACCAGCGCCGTCAGGTCGTGGGCAAGCGTGCGGCCGGCACAGGCGGCCAGCTCCACCTTCGCGGGATCGGGCCGCCCCGCCTCCCGGCCCGCGGCATAGGCGGCTCTGCGGGCGTCGTCCCAGCGCAGTCCGGAGCCACTCACTCCTGCACTGCGCCGTGCCGGCGCGCCACTTCGTCGGCCACCCTGGATGCGGCGCGCATGGCCACCTCGGGTGTTGCCTGTCCGGTGGCGGCCGCCAGACCGGCCGCGTAGCCCACCACGAACGTGGTCAGCGGCGCCGCCGGTCGAATCACGCTGTGCGCCGCGACGCCGGCCAGCCCCAGCACCGCGTCGATGTCCACCGGCGTGTCTTCGATTTCCAGCGCCTGGAGCAGTTCGCTGACATACGGGGAGAGTAGTTCGTCCGCTCCGGACACAGTGGCCTCCGATCCGCCCGTGCGCGGGCTCGTACAACGTTTGCTTCAGGCTACGGGGCGGGCCGAACAATGCCAAAGCGGCCGGCGTCCTGCCACGTGTCGACGTCGGAGGTGTGGCCCCCTGACGGGCCCTCGAGCCTGATCTCGGCGGCGGACAGCCCGCCGAGCAGCCGCCTGACCGGCTGGCCGGCCAGCCCGGCCGCTCCCCCGGCGTTCCGCACCGCGGCCTCCAGCGCTGCGCTGTCCGCGCAGCAAGCCAGCGGCTGCTGTTTGCCGTCGGCGTCGACCGGGATCCAGAGCCTGGCCTCCGGCCGGCCGACGGCGTGGCGCAGCAGCAATTCCGGCAGCCCGGCCAGCATCGGCATGTCGCAGGCGAAGAGCAGCGTGAACGGCGCCCGCGCTGAGGCCCCGCCGTCGTCGTCCCGTAACAGCGCCTGGACGGAGGCACCGCCGTCGTCGTCCCGTAACAGCGCTTGAATCCCCGCCGCGATGCCCGCTGCCGGGCCGGAGAACGGCGGGTCCTCCCGGGTGAGCGTCAGCCGCAGCGGCTGCGGGACCAGGGTGCGGCGGAAAGCTTCCACTTCCTCGGACAGGTCGTCGGGGCCGACGACGGAGATCCGCCGGGCCCCCCGGACGGCCTCCAGCGTGCGGCGCAACAGGGTGGACCCCTCGAGCCGCAACAGTGCCTTGGGGCTGCCGCCCAGGCGCGAGGACCGGCCGCCGGCCAGCACGACGGCGTCGAAAAGCGGAGCGGTCACGCGGCGGTATGGGTGTCGAGGAACTGGCTCCAGGCCGGGGCTGGACGGTCCAGGTCGCGGATCCGCCAGCGGGCGCCGCTGGGCGGCCGGGGCGTGAAGCGCAGGCTCCAGCCCATCTGGGCCAGCGTGCGGTCGCCCTTGGCGTTGTTGCAGCGCAGGCAGCAAGCCACCAGATTCTCCCAACTGTCTTCTCCCCCGCGGGACCGGGGCTTGACGTGGTCCACCGTGGTGGCTGTCTTCCCGCAGTAGGCGCAGAGGTGGTTGTCGCGGCGCAGGACGCCGCGGCGGGTCACCGCGGTGTCCTTGTTGTACGGCATCTTAATGTAGCGGTTGAGCAGGATGACCGAGGGGCGGCCCAGTATGTCGTTGGGGCCGACGACGGGGTCCCCGTCTTCGGCGATCACGCTGGCTTTGCCGGTGAGCACAAGAAGCAGCGCCCGGCGGAAGGTGACAACCGCCAGGGGTTCGTAACCAGCATTCAGAACGAGTGTGCGCATGCACATTCCTCTAGGTCTGGCCAACCCGACCGGTGCTTCAGATCCCGGTCCGGGACTGGATTTTCTGCACTGACAGTCAAAGAGTATGACGGCGAGTGCGTTCCGCGCTAACTTTTTCACCGCCCGTGGGCCATAGGAATGATGCCGCGGGCGGTCCGGTGGCGCGGCGACGGACACCCGCGGGGCCCACCTTGGGCCGTGGCGAGACCGGTCCGCGCAGGCGCCTAACCTCCTGACAACGCCGCCGGCCCCGGTGCGCGCGCTGGGCGTGCACCGGGGCCGGCGGGACGGTCGCTGTGGACCGGGAAGGCTGTTGCCTAGTTGACGCGGATGGCTACGTAGCCGGATCCGACGTCCGCGCTGGCCAGTGCCGTGGTGTAACCGGTCCAGCCGCCGTGGATGGCCTGGCCGTTGCCCACGTAGATGGCGATGTGCGCAACACCTGCTCCGCCGTCGGAGTAGTAGAGCAGATCGCCCGGCTGCGGGGTGGAAACCTGGGTGCCGTAGCTGAAGAACTGTGCGGGTGCGAGGTCCCCCACCGAGAAACCGGCGGCGCGCAGGGCCTTCTCCACCATGGCGGTGCAGTCCTGCGAGATGCCGATCTGGCCGTACGCGGAGGACACCAGCGTGGAGGCCACGCCGCTGGCGGAAGCTTCGGCCTTCGCCGGGGCTGCCTTGGCTGCGGGAACGGCGGCGGCTGCCTTGACCTCGACCGCGGGAGCGGCGGCCTGGACGGCGCCCTGTGCGGTGTCTGCGGCCTCCTCGACGACCGGGGCCACTTCCTCGGCCACGGCTTCGACGACAGGCTCGGGCTCCGGGGCCGGAGTGGACTTGATGGCGGGACGCGAGAAAGTCAGCTCCACGGCACTCGAAGCCTGGACGGTGTCCACCTGCACGCGGCTGGGTACGGACACGGTGGATGCGGTGCGTTCGATGGAGGTTGACTGCGCGGGAACCGCGGCGGTCAGGGCCAGTCCGGACGCGGCAGCGATCACGGCTGCCGAGCGACCCATGGATCCGGCATTGGACGAGACGGCTTTGGAAATCGTCTCCAGCGGGTTGGTGCGGACGGAAACGGCGCGGTGGCGCCCCGTAGCGGTGTCATTGAACACGTTAAAGGCCTCTCCCAATGCCTGCGAGGTGAGCTGTCGGATTCGGATGGGAGTGCATCCGGCCGCAGCCCTCCCCGGCAATGCCTGAGAGTGCTGGCGACTTAACCCCAAGGGTTCCTGTACGGAACCCGAATTTGGTTCCCCCGCCTCTGCCCGCGAAGTTTTTTGCGAACGGACTCCGGACGGTGGCAGAGCTCGGCAATCCACCCGGAGGTCCCAGCCGTTTGGCAACTGGCACGCGTTAGAGCGTATACGATCAATCACGCATTGTCACATTCTGATCACGGCGTGGTGATGTTTTGATTACGACAGCCCTCGGAGCCCTGCTTCCTGACGGTTCCGGGACGGGGCTGGTACGAAAGGTGCACCGTGCGTTTCGGGGCTGCGCACACGTTCCAAGCGCCGTTGTCGCGCGGGTCTTCCGAACGGGTCATCCGCGCCCGTTTCCGAGCAGAGGTTCCGCGCGGCTCCGGACCCGACTTCGCGCACGGGTCTTCCGCGCGCCGACCGGACCCCTTCTTCGCGCCACTCCTGGGCAGGTCTGCCGCGCGCTGTGTCCGCGCGCCGCTCCGGACCCGTCTTCGCGCGCCGGTTCCGTGCCGTCTTCGCGCGCCGCACCCGCGCCCCGTTTCCACCCAGGTCCTCCGCACGCCGTTTTTAACGCCCGCAGCGCGCCCCGAAGGACGCGCCGCGAGAAGGCCGTGACAGGAAGTGCTTAGCCCGCCGGACGGATGAAGACCGGGCCGGAGCCGATGTAGGCGCTGCCCAAGACAGTGCTGTAGCCCGCCCACCCGCCGTGGACCGCCTGGCCGTTGCCGACGTAGATGGCCACGTGGGCCACGCCGGCACCGCCGTTGGCGTAGTAGATGATGTCGCCGGGCTGCGGGGTGGCCACCTGTGTGCCGTAGGCAAAGAACTGCGCCGGGGCGAGGTCGCCCACCGCGAAGCCTGCCGCGCGCAGGGCGTTCTCGACCAGGGCCGTGCAGTCCTGGGCGACCCCGATCTGTCCGTAGGCGGCCGCGACGATGGCGCCGGCGGCTCCGCTGGCGGCAGCCTCGCCGGCCTTCTTGACGGTCTTGGTTTCGTTCGACCCGGCGTCGTTGCCGGTCGTGGGGTTGATCTCGTTGGAGACGGCCTGGACAACCGGCTCCGGTGCGGGGGTTGAGGTGATCCCCGCGCGTTCGAAGGTCAGCTTCACGGCTGCGGAGGCCTGCACGGCCTCCACCTGCACGCGGGCCGGGGCCTCGACCCCTCGGTCAGCGCTGACAGCCTGGGCCGGGATGGTACCGGTCAGAACCAAGCCGGTAGCGGCGGCGATCACCGCACCCTGACGTCCCATGGTTCCCGCATTCGCGGACACAGCCTTGGAAATCGTCTCAAGCGGGCTCGTGCGGACGGGGGTCGCACGATGGCGGCCCGCAGTAATGCTCTTGGACACGGTCTGTACCTCTCCCAAATGCCTGCGAAGTGAGCTGTCGGGTTCGGATGGGAGTTCATCCGGCCGGTCGGCTGCGGGCTGGTGGCCCAGGCCTGATCGGCTTTACCCCAAGGACACCGTGCGATGTCCGGGAAGTGGTTCCCCCGCCTCTGCCATGCGATTCGGTGCGAACGAACTTCGGGCGACGGCAGAGTTCGGCATTCCGCCCGAAGGTGCCAGCCTGTTGACGACTGGCACGGGTGAAACCTTATAACAGTTTGCGGGATGTGTCACGTTCCGATTACGGCGTGTTCATCACAGCCAGCCGGTGGGGTCCACCAGCTTGTCGTTGACCATCACTTCGAAGTGGAGGTGGCAGCCGGTTGAGGCGCCGGTGGTGCCGCTCTGGCCCACCATCTCCCCGCGCTGCACGGTGGCACCGACGGACGTGTCAATGGTGCTCAGGTGGTTGTAGGTGGTCTTCAGGCCGTTGCCGTGGTCCACCACGATCCGGTTACCGCCGCCGCCGACCTGGAAGCCCGCCTCGATGACGGTTCCGCCGGCCGCTGCGTGGACCGGGGTGCCGCAGGCTGCTCCATAGTCCTGGCCGGTGTGCAGCTCCCCGGCGTAGCCGGTGATGGGGCTGACGCGGTAGCCGAACGGCGACGTCATGGTCAGCTCGTCCATCGGCTGCGAGAGGGAGCCTTCGCTGCTGACGACCTTGGCATTGCTGCCCGAGGCGACCATGACCTGCTTCAGCTTCGTGTCCGGGTCGAATTTGCTGGTCAGGCCGGCACGCTCGAACGTCAGCCGGGCTTCGGTGGCGGCGGAGATGCTGCTGGCGGCCGGGGCATCCTGCGGGGCGTCGGCGGTGGCGCCGGCCGTCGTCGGCAGCATCACGGTCAGTGCCATCCCGGAGGCGGCTGCAACGATCGCTGTCTTATGCCCGACGTCGCGCGCGGCTGCTGCTACCGGAGACGGCGCCGGCTGGGCGCGGCGTCGGCCGGGCGTTGCGGCACGAGGGCGTGAGTGTTCGGCCGGGGCGGTTGAACGGCGCCGTCCCGAGGCTTTGTGTCCTGCCAAAATTCTGTTACCTCTCCCAAAGCGCCTGCGAAGTTAGCTGTCGGATTCGAGTCAAGAGAAAACTCGGCCACACCGCACAGAGCGCCGGTGGAACGATTCACCGAGGCTTTGCCCGCTGCGGCTTCACCCCAAGGCAGCGAACAAACTGCCGCTTGGTGGGTCCTCCGCCCCTGTCTCACGGATACACGCCTCCGCCGACAGGGTTCGGCTTGCGAAGGGTGTGGGAATCGATGTCTCGATGCCCGGGTCAACTATACGTAAAACTCCCCGAAAGTAATAAATCCGTTATCCGGGGTGCGTGTTTTCAAGGGTCAACGTTTCATCGCATTGATACAAAGATGTGCGCGGCGACTTCCGGCGGCAGCTCCAAGGCCCCTTCGATCCCCGGCACGCGCACGGAGATGTACTCGCCGGCGGTCTCCAGCTGAAGGCTGGCGCCCGGCTTCAAACCGCCCTCTTCCAGCTGGAGCAACAGTTCCGGTTCCACCTGGATGGGCTCCGCCAGCCTGACGATGCTCACCTCTTTGTCGGACGTGTAGCTGCCCATGGCCTGCGCCAGATTGAGCACGCCGGTGGTGAACTCTTCGGCCGGCTGGCCCCCGAGCGCTTCCAGGCCGGGGATGGGGTTGCCGTACGGCGAAACCGTCGGCCTGCCCAACAGTTCGTAGAGCCGCTGCTCCACCCGCTCGCTCATCACGTGCTCCCAGCGGCAGGCCTCGTCATGCACGTAGGCCCAGTCCAGTCCGATGACGTCGGAGAGCAGCCGCTCGGCCAGTCGGTGCTTGCGCATCACTTCGGTGGCTTTACGCCGGCCCAGCTCGGTCAGTTCCAGATGCCTGTCGCCGGTGACGACCACGAGTCCGTCCCGCTCCATCCGCCCGATCGTCTGCGACACGGTCGGGCCCGAGTGGCGCAGCCGCTCGGCGATCCGGGCGCGCAGCGCGACGATGTTCTCTTCTTCGAGCTCGAGGATAGTGCGCAGGTACATCTCGGTAGTGTCGATGAGATCAGTCAATGGCTTCTTGCTCCTCGGCGCGGTGAAAAGGCTGCTCCAGCAGCATGCATGAGGGTGTTTTCCCCTCCCCAGCCTAGCCTGTTTTCCTTGCCGGACCGGCAGCTTCGCCGCGGGCTGACGCGTCGGGCGCCCAACGCAACAATGGCCACTGCAACTAACGGCGGCCCTCGGCGTTGAGGCAGAATGAAACGGGCGTTCAACGGCGAACCGCCATCGAGATCATTGCCACCACGCCAGGAAAGGTATTCATGAGCGATACCCAGTCCATCAGCATTCCCGCCGACCTGCTGCCGAAAGACGGGCGCTTTGGCGCCGGGCCGTCCAAGGTGCGCCCGGAACAGGTCGACGCCCTGGTCGCCGCCGGCAAGAACCTCCTGGGCACGTCGCACCGCCAGGCACCGGTGAAGAATCTGGTGGGCAGCGTCCGCGAAGGGCTCAAGGAGTTCTTCAAGGCGCCGGAGGGTTACGAGGTCATCCTGGGCGTTGGCGGCTCGACGGCGTTTTGGGACGTTGCAACCTTCGGACTGGTCGAGCAGAAGGCCCAGCACCTGTCCTTCGGGGAGTTCAGCTCCAAGTTCGCCGCGGCCACCAACAAGGCTCCGTTCCTGGCCGAGTCCAGCATCATCACCTCGGAACCCGGCTCCCGGCCGGAGCCGCGGGCTGAGGCCGGCGTGGATGTCTATGCGTGGGCGCAGAACGAAACCTCCACCGGCGTGGCGGCTCCGGTGCAGCGAGTGAAGGGTGCCGACGACGGCGCCTTGGTCCTCATCGACGCCACCTCCGCCGCGGGCGGGCTCGACGTCGACGTCGCCCAGAGCGACGTCTACTACTTCGCGCCCCAGAAAAACTTCGCGTCCGACGGCGGCCTGTGGCTGGGCGTCTTCTCCCCCGCAGCGCTGGAACGGGCCGCCCGGATCGGTGCCACCGACCGCTGGATTCCGGACTTCCTCAATCTTGAAACGGCCATCGACAATTCGCTGAAGAACCAGACCTACAACACGCCTGCGCTGGCAACCTTGGTCACGCTCAACGCCCAGATCGAGTGGCTGAACGGCAACGGCGGTTTGGACTTTGCTTCCGCCCGGACCGCCGATTCGGCAGGACGGGTGTACCAGTGGGCGGAGGCTTCCGCCGTGGCGACCCCGTACGTGGCGAACCCGGAGCACCGCTCGAACGTCATCGCGACGGTGGACTTCGACGAGTCGGTTGACGCCGCGGCGGTCGCCAAGGTGTTGCGCGCGAACGGAGTGGTGGACGTGGAGCCGTACCGCAAGCTCGGCCGCAATCAGCTGCGCATCGCCACCTTTGTCGCCGTGGAGCCGGAGGACGTCAGCGCGCTGCTGGCCTGCATCGACTACGTGGTGGACCGGGTCAAGGGCTGATTCCCCCGACCTCGCGTCGTTTCGCAAAGGTCCGGCTACCGTTCGCGGCGGCCGGACCTTTCGCATTGGCAGCAGTTGCGTAGGGCGTTGCGCCAGCCGCGTCCCGCCGTCCAGCGAGCCTGAACGCTCGCCCCTCAAACTGTCGGAGGCAGCCGGTAGCGTGAGGATATGGAGGGCGAGGGCGACGAGCTTCGGTTCCCGGTTCCGGGACAGGGACTGGTGATGGACCTTGGTGTGCCTTCGCGTCCGGACAGTTCCCTGCTGGAAGCGCTGCTGCAGCACGTGGTGGCAGAAGCGTTGCTCCGCCGGTATGGCATCAGCTCTGATCGCGCCGGACTCTACTCGGCGGCCGCTGACCCTGGTGCGTCTGCCGCCGCCGAGGCGGCCGACACTGCAGAGATTCCCTCGCCAACCAAAGCCGACGGCGGCGGGCAGCCAACCGTATCCGAGGATCCCGGAGCATCCCAGGAATCTGGCGCCGGACAACCGACGGCCGGGACCACCGAGGAGGGGGTAGGACTGACCGTGGTGCCGGAGGACGCCGGTGGCGAGCCTGTGATGCCCGAGGGCGGGGTGGGGGTGCCTGCCGTGCTGGCCGGTTTGTTGGCGGTGGTGGAGCCGGCGGAACTGGATGACGTGCAGACCATGGATTATCTTTTGGCTGCCGCGCGGGTGGAGGCGTGGGTGCAGTCGTGCCGGGTGAAGGCGTTGGACCGCTTCGCCCGGCTGCGTCCCGGTGTGGGCGGGGACCGGGACCCGGAAGGCTTTTCCCGCTTCGCGCACCAGGAGGTCTCGGCGCATCTGTGCACCGGTGACGCGGCGGCGCGGGCCATGCTGGCCGATGCCCGGCAGATCTGCACGCACCTGCCGGGCACTCTTGAGGCGATGGGCCGCGGGGACCTGGACTTGCCGCGGGCGAAGGCGCTGGCCCGCGGCTGCGCGGACCTGCCGGCGGAATGCCTGCCGGATTTTGAGGCCGCGGTGCTGCCCGGCGCCGGGGACGTCACATTGGATACCGTGCGGTCCCGTGCCCGGCGGATGCGGGACCGGCTGCACCCGGAATCCCTGGAGCAGCGGCACCGGCGGGCGAACGAGTCCCGGGACGTGCAACTGACCGACCAGGACGACGGGATGGCCGAGTTGTGGATCCGGACCAGCGCGGACAAGGCGCATCTGGTCTTCGACCGGATCCAGGCCACAGCCCGCTCCCTCCAAGGCCCCGGCGAGGCCAGGACCCTGCCCCAACTGCGCGCCGACGTGTTCTCTGACCTCATGCTGACCGGCCGCACCTGCCCGGCCGGCGGGGCGGCCACGACGACGACGGACGACACGACACCGGCAGCCCCGGCCACGGCACCGGCAACCGCCGGTAGCGGCGCCTTCGTTGGATGCGAGGCAACCGCCGTCAGCGGCGGCGGCAACTGTGGTGGTGCGGGGCCGGGGACGCTGGTCACGGTGCCCCTGGCCACGCTGCTGGGACTGGGCGAGGAGCCCGGGGACTTGGCCGGGCACGGCCCGATCCCGGCAGACATGGGACGGGAACTGGCGCAGCTGGCCAGGTCTTGGCTGCCGGTGCTCACCGACGACCACGGCCAGGCGATCGCGGCCGCCCGGAAACTGCGGACTCCGCCCCAATGGCTCAAACGCCTGGTCCGTGTCCGGGACCGGCACTGCCGCTTCCCCGGCTGCCGCCGCGCGGCCAGATACTGCGAGATCGACCATGTCCGCGGGTGGGACGACGGCGGGCCGACTATGCCGGAAAACCTGCAGTGCCTGTGCAGCGCCCACCACGCGGCGAAGACCGGCGGGCACATCCAGGCCCAGGCCGGGCCACACGGTGAGATCACATGGACCACGCGCACCGGCCACCGCAAGACCACTTACCCGGACGAGGGCTGGGACACTCTCCTGCCCCGGCCGAAGGAGACGGAAGCGGCATCCAGCGGCGAAAGCGAAGAGAACACCGACGGGGCCCCAGATGCAGCCGGCGCCGCTGCCGCCACTGGAGACGGCGCCGCCCGCGATATCAGCGACCGCGGCGACCAACCACCAAAACGTACGCTCGGCGGCATCGAACTGCCCGACGAAAACACCGACCCCAACGCACCACCCCCATTCTGAGCTTCCCGCGGCACGAGCAAAAAATGTCGGCGGCGCCTGCGGAGAATGCTGTAACGCCAGCAGAAGATTCCGGGTGCGTGGGGCGCCTGCGGTCTCGGAATCTCTTAGGCGCGACGGTCCGGCACACCGTAGGTAATGGTGAGTTTCCGGGCCGCAGAGCGGTCGAAGCGCAGACGCATGTGGTGGGCACGCCAGGCCCATACGATCCCGACCGCGGCTGCAGCCACGCCGGACAGCGCGGCCACCCCCAGCCCCCAGCGCGGGCCGAAGCTGTTGGCCACCAAACCGACCAGAGGCGCACCGATCGGGGTCCCGCCCATCAGGATGGCCATGTACAAAGACATGACGCGCCCGCGCATCATGGGAGCAGTCGTGGTCTGCACATACGCATTGGCGCTGGTCATGATCGTGATGGCGGCAGCGCCGACCGGCACGAGCGCCAGCCCGAAGAGCCAAATTGTGGGGGCGAGCCCTGCCGCAGTACAGGCGATGCCGAAGGCCACCGAGGCGCCAAAGATATAGCGCAGCCGCGGCCGGTCACGCCGTGCGCTAAGCAACGAACCGGTGACCGAACCTGCGGCCATGACCGAGGAGAGCAGGCCGAAATCACCGGCGTGTCCGCCGAATTCGGTCCGCGCCATGGAGGCGACAAAGACGGAAAAGTTCAGGCCGAAAGTACCGATGATAAAGATGGCAGCGAGCACGACCACCAGGTCGGGCCGCTGCTTCACATACCGGAAGCCTTCGAGGATCTGCCCGCGTCCCTTGGCGGCCTTCTCCCGCAGGTGAAGCTCCTGCCGTCGGATGGCGAGCAGCGCCGCGATCATTGCCGCGAAGGTAGCGGTGTTAATCAGGAATACCGGTCCGGGACCAATGGCGACGGTGAGCACACCGGCAATGGCCGGCCCGACCATTCTGGCCAGGTTGAAGGACGTGCTGTTCAGCGCCACTGCGTTGGGCAGGTAATCGTCGCGCACCACGTCCGAGACGAACGTCTGCCGTGCCGGCGCATCCACCGCTGTCACCATGCCGAGTGCCAGAGCAAAGGCGTAGACATGCCACAACTGGGCGACGTCGGCGATCACCATCAACCCCAACGCCAAGCCCAGCACGGCCATCGAAATCTGGGTGGCCATCAGCAGCTTTTGCCGGTCAAAGCGGTCGGCAACGAGCCCTGCCCAAGGAGCCAGAACCAGTTGTGGCCCCATCTGCAGGGCCATCACGATGCCCATGGCAGCGGCGTCCTGCTCGGTCAGGATGTCGTAGACCAGCCAGTCCTGCGCCGTGCGCTGCATCCACGTACCGATATTGGAGACCAAGGCTCCGATGAACCAGATCCGGTAGTTGAACAACCTCAGTGAACGAAACACGCTTTACCGCCCTTTCCGGCTGCACACCTGCCTCGTCGATGGGTCGTGTCAGGACGTAGTTTCGGCGCCGTCCTTGGCCGCGGTGACGTCGGAGGCCTTGGTCGCGGTGCCGTCGGTGGCCTCGGTGCCGTTCCCTTCGGATACGTCCTCCGTGGCCGGGCGCAGGTCCTCGGCTGCAGCCACGCCGTCCGCGGCTACATCGGAATCGTCTGCCTCGGCCCGATCCGTCGCTGCCACATGGTCGGCAGGAGCGGCCTCGGTGCCGTCCGCCGCCTCCACATCATCGCCAGCAGCGGCCTCGGTGCCGTCCGCTGCCTCCGCCACGCCGTCCGCGGCTGCCTCGGCCCGGTCCGTAGCCGTCGCATCATCGGCGGCAGCAGGCTCGGAGCGTTCCGCCGCGTCCGCCCCATCGTTTGCAGCAGCAGCCTCGGAGCGCTCCGCAGCCTCTGCTTCCGCCGCAGCCGCGGCTTCTTCGGGCCGAACCCGGTCGGCCCACGGCACCCACTCGGGCGCCAGCAGCGACTTCTCGGAGGGAAGCAGGCCCACTTCGCAAACAGTTGCTTCCTTGCCCCGCGGCACCCGGGCCAGCGTGGCGAACCACTGCCAGCCCGCGTAGCCCGCCAGTTGGGCCTCGAACCGGTGGGTGGCCAGGCGGTCGCCGTCGGCAAACGTGCCTACGTGTGCACCGATCTGCTCCGACGGGGCGATCTCCAGCACACCGTCGCGCGCACGGTCCACCGCTTCGGCCAACACAGGGTCCAATTTCGGAGCACGCTTGGCGGGACGACGCCGGGGCGCCGCCTCGGCCTTCGGCTCGTCGGCGAGCGCCTGCCCCTCGTCAACCGTTTCAGCGCCGGCGTCGGTCATATTTTCAGTCATCGAGGCCGCTCTACGCGTCCAGGTCGTCGGCCACGCGGCGGAGCACCGCTGCAACCTTCGACGCGTGGGAGCGCTCCGGGTAGCGGCCCCGGCGCAGGCCGTTGGAGACCTCGTCCAGAAGCTTGATCAGGTCTTCGGTGATCACGGCCATGTCCTCGGCCGGCTTCCGCGTCGCCCGGACCACCGAGGGAGCGGCGTCGAGGATGCGCGCCGAGAGCGCGGAGGGGCCACGCCGGCCATCCGCTATACCGAATTCCATCCGGGTGCCTGGCTTGACGTCTTTGACGCCGGCCGGCAGCGCCGAGGCGTGCAGGAACACTTCCTGTCCGTCCTCGCTGGCCAGGAATCCAAACCCTTTATCCGTGTCAAACCACTTGACTTTGCCGATGGGCACTTTGCTTACCTCGTTCTGCTTCATGATGCAGCGGTACCGCACGCTGCTGCGTTCTTACCATGGGCCCCGCCGGTAGCACAGCGGTCGCACATGCGACCGCGCCGAATCGGGGAAAGTCTGTCTCTAGGTTATCGCGTTCCGCTGACCGCCGAGCCCGTTGCCCGCCGCTTTCCGCTCGTGGCGTGAGCGCCCGGAATGAGGCCCCGAAATGGCGGCTGTAATCTGGTGTCATGCCCGCAACCGTCCCCGCCCACAATGCGTCCCGCCCCGCCGAGTCCGGTGCTTTGCACCGAGTGCTGGTCCTTGCCGCCGTCGTCGCGCTGTTGACCGGTTTGGGCAGCCTGGGCGTGATTTTGGCCGGTGCCATGGCCGGAACCGAGGTGTGGGCCGGCTTTCTGGGACTGGCCTGGTTCTGCTTTCCGATCGCCTTCGTGCTGATGGTGCTGCTGGTGGCCGGCAGCGTCCGCCGCCGCCGCCGCAGCTAGCGGGCAGCCAGCGCGCAGCCGCAGCTAGCGGGCAGCAGCCGCTCCCGAGACAGTCCCGCCTCGGCACCGTCGCGCCGCAGAGGCCCGGGGTAACGTTAATCCGGTGTCCTCCATCCGCGCCCTGGCTGGTCAACTGGCCGCCCGCAGCGACACCGAGCTGCGGCAACTGTTTGGCGCCCGTCCGGATCTCTGCCTGCCGGCCGTGCCGGACTTTTCCGCGCTGGCTGCGCGCGCGTGCACGCGGATCAGCCTGCAGCGGGTGCTGGAGCAGCTGTCCCGGCCCGAGCTGGAGGTACTCGAAGCCGTAGTGCTCAGCACCGACGTGGATGCCGGACGCGCCGCCGACGCCCGCTCCCTGCGGCCGTTGCTCTTGCCGCCGGACGGCACTGCGATGCTTCACGAACTGGACTCGTGCCTGACGCGGCTGCACGGGCTGGCCCTGCTGCTGCTCGCCGCACCGCCCTCCCCCGACGACGACGGCGGTGCCGCCCCTCCTTCCCCGGCCTACCTACCGGTGGCGAGCCTGGCCGAAGCACTGGGTCCGTACCCGTCCGGCCTTGGCCGCAGCTACGCAGCCCTGGCCGCCGCCAGCCCCGCCGCCGCCGACCATTTGGTCCGTACGGCGCGGCTGCTGCGGGAGGCCGGTCACGCCCTCCCCGCCGACGTTGGCGAGCCGGACCCGGACGAAGGCTCCGGCGCCCCGTCCCCGGGCGTCCGGGCAGCCGCCGCCCTCGAGAGCTGGCTCGCCGACCCGCGGACCTGGCCGGAGCTGATGGCCCGGGCACCGGCGCACACGGAGGAACTGCTCGGGAAGTTCCGCCGCTCCCCGCTCGGGGCGCTGCCGCACCGGCTGGCCGATACCGGCCCGCGCGACGCCGCCTCGCCCATCGACTGGCTAGCCGCCCATGCGCTGCTGGTGCCCATCGACGCGTCGCACGTGGAGCTCCCCCGCCCGGTGGGCCTGGCGGTGCGCGGCGGCGCCGTGGCTGACCCCTGGCACACGCGGCCGCCGGAGGTTGCAGCCCGGCAGGTCCGGAATTCGCTGCGCGACAACGCCGCTTTCTCCGCCGCGGCCGAGACGCTGCGGCTGGTCGCCGAACTGTTGGAACAGATACGCCGCAGCCCGGTGGCCACGCTGCGCGCCGGCGGCGTGGGGGTGCGGGAAGTCCGGCGGCTGGCCGAGGCGTTGCGGATCGAGCCGGGCATGACCGGCTGGCTGCTGGAGCTGTCCGCCGCCGCCGGCCTGGTCGTCCTGGACGTAGACACCTCCCGCTGGGTGGTCCCTGCGGGCGCCACGTTCGGCTCCCTCGAGCGCCGGGACCAATGGCAGCTGCTGGTCGCGTCCTGGCTCCAGCTCGACCGGGCGCCGTCATTGGTGGGCGGGCGGACGACGTCGGACACCGCCATTAATGCGCTGGCAGCCGAAGCGTCGCGCCCCGATGCACCGGCAGTCCGGCGCCACGTGCTCGAGGCACTGGACGAACTCTGCGGTGCGGCCGATTCCGCCACAGGTCGGGTGGGACAGGGCGCGCCGGAAGAGGGTGGAGCGACCAGCGGCAGCACGCCGGCGCCCTCGCCGGAAGCGGTTACCGCCTACCTGGTCTGGCGGCGGCCCCGGCAGCAGCGCCGGTACAAGCGGCTGGTCCCGGGCATCCTGACCGAGGCCGCGCGGCTGGGTCTCACCGGCTCCGGCGCCCTGACCAGGCTGGGTCGGGCCACGGCGCAGGAGCGGCTGACCGAGGCCGCCGCGCTGCTGGCCGAGCAGCTGCCGGAACCGCTGGACCAATTCATGCTGCAGGCGGACCTGACGGCCGTTGCTCCCGGGTATCTGGCCCCAAATATCGCCGCCGAACTGTCCCTGCTGTCCGACGCCGAAGGCCAGGGCCCGGCGGCCATCTACCGGTTCTCGGCCGACAGCATCCGGCGCGCCCTGGACACCGGCCGGGACGCGGCCCGAATCCTCGGCTTCCTGGCCCGGCATTCGGCCACCGGCGTGCCGCAGCCGTTGGGGTACCTGGTGGAGGACACAGCTTCCCGGCACGGTGCCCTGCGGGTGGGATCGGCCGCGAGTTTCCTGCGCAGCGACGACGAAGATGCCCTGACGGACCTGCTCGCCGACCCGCGCGCCGCCCGCCTGGGCCTGCGCCGGCTGGCCCCTACGGTGCTGGTGTCGCGGGCCGGTTCCCGCGACCTGCTCGCCTCCCTGCGCCAGCTCGGTTATGCGCCGGCTCCGGAGGCCGACGACGGCGTGACCCTGGGCGCCGGGGCAGGCACCGGCGC